>JAKLHG010000899.1 GCA_022710255.1 Candidatus Hydrogenedentota bacterium | reverse complement strand
CCCTCCTGACGGATGAAGAACGAAGAGATCTCTTCGAGATTGTGGAGGACCGCTACGACCGGCGTTCCACCCTTATCGCCGCCCAACTACCCGTCGAGCACTGGCACGACATCATCGGCGATCCAACCCTCGCCGACGCTATTCTGGACAGACTGATCCACAACGCCCACACCATCACCCTCAAAGGAGAATCCATGCGAAAAAGAAACCCCACTTGACATCCCAGGGCCTGTCCAACTACAAACACAAACAACAGTTGAAACACCCGCGTCGCTACGCTCCGATTCGCCCGGTACAAAAGGGCCGATTCACTCGGAACACGTGGCCGCAATCACTCGGAAAACCCGGCCCGAATCCTTCGGAACTACCGGGCGCCTTCCTTCGGAACAACAGGGCGGAATCGTCGGAATACGCAATTACTACGCCGATCTACCGAGCCGAGCTTCTTCGGCGGTGTATACTCGATTATCACATGACCGCTCTCGCCGGGCTGGATAACCTCATCCAAAGTAACGATCTTGCCGCATCCACAACTGCTTTTGGCGAAATCTATGGTAAGGTACCTGC
>JAKLHG010000898.1 GCA_022710255.1 Candidatus Hydrogenedentota bacterium | reverse complement strand
CGGCCGACGGCTACCGGCTGCCGACCGAGGCCGAGTGGGAGTACGCCGCACGCGGCGGACCCGGCGCGGAGCGCGCGTCCGGACTCGAGCTCTACGCCGGCTCGGTCCGCGCCGACGACGTGGCGTGGTACGGCGATTTGGCCGCGCCCAAGCCCGTCGAGGGTAAGGCCCCCAACGCCCTCGGCATCTTCGACATGAGCGGCAACGTATGGGAATGGTGCAACGACTGGTATGACGACGACTATTACGACAGGAGCCCCTCCGTCGATCCGCCCGGGCCCGCCTACAAGGAAATCTCGGGCGGTTACGGCGCTAAGCGGGTCAGGCGCGGCGGCAACTACCACGAATCCGCCGGGAACGCCGCCGTCTGGGCCCGGAGCTGCGACTTACCCGGCCAGGCCGACCCCGGCATCGGCTTCAGGATAGTCCGGACGGTCGGCGCCAGCAGGCCGTAGCGGCCGGTTCCGGGCCGAAATCGACATTCGCGTCGGCACCGTTATTGACACGCTGACAGCATTCAGCCGAGTATCCGGGACAGATGCGCTTCCACCGGAATACCGCTCGCTAT
>JAKLHG010000897.1 GCA_022710255.1 Candidatus Hydrogenedentota bacterium | reverse complement strand
AACCTCCATCGTCACTGCAATCGCGTCCGTCATTGCGAGGAACGAAGCAATCTCCTTTCCGTGCGGGGTGTTGTGTAACACCAGATTGCTTCGTGCCTCGCAATGACGATAACCCCGTGCAATGACGGAGGGGTAGATTGCTTCGTGCCTCGCAATGACGATAACCCCGTGCAATGACGGGGAGTGTGAGATTGCTTCGTGCCTCGCAATGACGATAACTTCTCGCAATGACGATAACCTCTCGCAATGACGGAGAGTGTGAGATTGCTTCGTGCCTCGCAATGACGATAACCCTCTCGCAATGACGATATGGCAGCAATGACGGGGTGAGAGAGCATTTTTGAGGTTTGCCGGGAAACTTTATGCTATATTTGCTGGTCTATTTGCTGTTACAAAAAAAAGCCTGATTAAGGGAAGGTATTTATGCGCACATTTTTTATTTTATTATTCGCTTGTGTTGTTTTTCATGCGGTGTTGTCGGCGGAGGTGGCGGATCCTGTAATGATTAATGCTCGGGAGTATGGCGTGATTCCCGATGACGGTAAGAATGATGCGGACGGGTTGCGGG
>JAKLHG010000896.1 GCA_022710255.1 Candidatus Hydrogenedentota bacterium | reverse complement strand
GCCGATGTTGCGCTGTACGCCGCCAAGCACGCCGGGCGCAACACCCTGAGTCGTTACAATCCCAACGCGGTCGACGGCCGGGACGACCTCGAAATCGAAACCGGTCTGCGTAACGCGCTGGCCCGCAAGGAGCTGGTTCTGCACTATCAGCCCCAGTTCACGGCGGGCGGCAACCGCATTACCGGTGTCGAGGCGCTGGTGCGCTGGCAGAATCCGACGCTGGGTCTCGTTCAGCCCGAACGCTTCATTCCGCTTGCCGAGCAGACCGGGCTGATCGAGGAAATCGGCGAGTGGTGCCTCGACGAGGCCTGCCGCCAGCTGGCGGCGTGGCAGGACGAACCAGCCACCGCCCAGCTCGCGCTGGCGGTCAACGTCAGTCCGCTGCAGTTTCGCGACCCCGGTTTCATTGCAGGCGTCGCCACTGCGCTCGAAAACAGCGGCGCCCCTGCCCGACAACTCAAGCTGGAGATTACCGAATCGCTGTTCCTGGCCGACATCGCCAACACGATCGAGCGCCTTGCCACGCTCAAACGGGAACTGGGTGTCAGCCTGTCGCTCGATGACTTCGG
>JAKLHG010000895.1 GCA_022710255.1 Candidatus Hydrogenedentota bacterium | reverse complement strand
CATCCTCCACCGGGCTTCAATGGGGCCGCCGATTTTCATCGGCGGAAATCCGCAGGAAAGCGCCCACTTCCTGGGGCATAATCCCGGGCTTCAATGGGGCCGCCGATTTTCATCGGCGGAAATTTTTAAATCTGGAAGTAAAATATTCTGAAGATCCAGCTTCAATGGGGCCGCCGATTTTCATCGGCGGAAATATAGGTACACCAGTCTTACCATGCCCATCAGTCCAGCCGCTTCAATGGGGCCGCCGATTTTCATCGGCGGAAATTGGATCATTTGACGGAGCGGATCGGACTCTTTCAGTCGCTTCAATGGGGCCGCCGATTTTCATCGGCGGAAATGCTGGTTTTTCGGGACGCTGCTGCCGTGTGTGGACAATGCTTCAATGGGGCCGCCGATTTTCATCGGCGGAAATTCCATGAGCTGATGTAAAATAACCGCCGGCATAGAGCTTCAATGGGGCCGCCGATTTTCATCGGCGGAAATCGAATTTGAAAAGTTGGTTGAAGAAGCTTCAATGGGGCCGCCGATTTTCATCGGCGGAAATTTTGGAGGTTGACGCCTTCGCC
>JAKLHG010000894.1 GCA_022710255.1 Candidatus Hydrogenedentota bacterium | reverse complement strand
CATCCTCGATGCCCTGAAATGGTGCCTCGGCGAGCAGCGTGCCAAGGAACTGCGCGGCTCCCTCATGCAGGACGTCATTTTCAACGGGAGCGAGAACCGCAACCCGCTCGGCATGGCCGAAGTGACGGTGCTGTTTGATAACGCGGACTCCAAGCTGCCGGTGGATTTTGCGGAAGTGGCCGTGACGCGCCGGCTCTACCGCTCCGGAGAAAGCGAATACCTCATCAACAACGCGCCCTGCCGGTTGAAGGACATCCAGGAACTGTTCATGGATACCGGCATCGGCACGAGCGCATACTCGATGGTCGGCCAGGGGAAAATGGACCTCATCCTGAGTTCCAAGCCCGAAGACCGGCGCTTCCTGTTCGAGGAAGCGGCGGGGATCATCAAGTACAAGAACCGCAAACGCGCGGCGTTGCGCAAACTCGAATCCGCCGAAAACAACCTCCTGCGGCTCAATGACATCATCGCCGAAGTGCAGCGCCACATGCGCACCCTGAAACGCCAGGTCAACGCCGCCATCCGCTACCGCGAACTCACCGACATGCTGCGCGACGTGGAAATCCGCGCGGCC
>JAKLHG010000893.1 GCA_022710255.1 Candidatus Hydrogenedentota bacterium | reverse complement strand
GGATGAACGAGGAAAACATCTGAATGGCCATCACCAACCACGAGCGCGTCGGCAAGGCGCTGGAACTGCTGAAGGCTGGACTGGGACCGTTCGTCGACCGCGAGATCAAGGCAGCTATCGCCACCAATTCGCTTTCAATGCAGAAGGTGAGGGGCTTCGTTGATGATCCCATCCTCGCCAACAAGAGCATGGGCGAATGGGATGCAGCGGCGCTGCTCAAGCTGATGTGGGAAACCTGGAACGAGGTATTCCGCAAGACACTGGGTTTTGCCGACCGCAGTCTTGTTTCGGAAATCCGCGACTGGCGCAACAAGTGGGCGCACCAGGAACCGTTCTCCAGCGACGACGCTTATCGCGCCCTCGATTCCGCGGGGCGTCTACTGTCGTCAGTTTCCGCACCGCAGGCCGACGAGGTGGAGAAAGCGAAAATGGAACTGCTGCGTGTGCGCTTCGACGAGCAGGCGCGCGGCGAGAAACGCAAGTCAAGCAGTATCGCTATCGAAAGTGGTGTGACGGGCAGCCTGAAGCCCTGGCGCGAAGTGGTGATGCCGCACGAAGACGTGGCCAGCGGGCG
>JAKLHG010000892.1 GCA_022710255.1 Candidatus Hydrogenedentota bacterium | reverse complement strand
CGATTTTCATCGGCGGAAATATTCCTTCACGAATGCCGCTACGGCGAGGATGGCCTGGCTTCAATGGGGCCGCCGATTTTCATCGGCGGAAATGGCATACAGGTATAACAATAAAAAGATTGTTCCCGCCAGCTTCAATGGGGCCGCCGATTTTCATCGGCGGAAATCTAGCAGGGCAGAACCAGTTGAGGGGTATACACCTGCTCGCTTCAATGGGGCCGCCGATTTTCATCGGCGGAAATAAGATTTGCCGGAGGATATGCTTAAAAATATCGTAAGGCTTCAATGGGGCCGCCGATTTTCATCGGCGGAAATTGTTCTCATGACGATCCCTTTCTGGTGGTTTCCGGTCAGCTTCAATGGGGCCGCCGATTTTCATCGGCGGAAATTGCGTATACCAATAATCAAAATTATAACCTGTTCTTGCTTCAATGGGGCCGCCGATTTTCATCGGCGGAAATAAAGGGCTTTTGATTTTGCTGGAGTTGAATATAGTGGGCTTCAATGGGGCCGCCGATTTTCATCGGCGGAAATTGGCGCCGCAATGGGTATTTTCTCGCGTGTGTTTGGCTTCA
>JAKLHG010000891.1 GCA_022710255.1 Candidatus Hydrogenedentota bacterium | reverse complement strand
ATTGTTTCTAAGTGGAATCAGTTTATATTGGGCAGAAGGATATAAAAAAGGAGCGGCCGGCAGTCGGTGGAAAAGTGTGGATTTTGCAAATTCTGATCCGGAAATGATCGTTATAATGATGAAATTTTTTTTAGAAGAATGCGATATTCCGCTAGAAAAAGTAAGAGCGCAGCTTATTGCACATGAAAATGTAGAAATTAGATCAGCGGTAAATTATTGGGCGAGAATAACAAAAATACATAAAAATAGATTTATTAAAACATGCATTTCAGATAAGCGAAAACGCATAAGCAAAAGAAAAAACAGTAACTTGACGCACGGTACTTTGCATATTAGGATAAATGATGTAAGTTTTTTCTTTAAGATTATAGGATGGATAGATGGGCTGAAAGAATATTTTGAGGGTCCTTAGCTCAGCGGTTAGAGCAGGTGGCTCATAACCACTTGGTCGCTGGTTCGATTCCAGCAGGACCCACAGGCAAGTTAAAAGTTTATAAAGTTCATAAAGTTTTTAAAGTCTACACTAAAGAAAAGCGGGCCTGCCCGCCGAAGCTTTAGCGCAGGCGGGTATCGTA
>JAKLHG010000890.1 GCA_022710255.1 Candidatus Hydrogenedentota bacterium | reverse complement strand
GCTATTTTCAGCAGGAAAACAGCGAGTACGCGTGCGATCCCGTCCGGGATCCGACCCGGATTGACAGGCGGGTGTCATGGCCTCTCGAAACTCCTTCGAGAGGCGGAATGCTCAGCCCCGGAATGATCTCAGGAGTGTCTGTCGGCGAGCACTTCCCGCGTCGGCGGGAAGTGCTGGTACGCCCGCCAGGAGTTGAACCCGGAACCTTCTGGTCCGTAGCCAGACGCTCTATCCAGTTGAGCTACGGGCGCACCCAGATCGAGATGGACCGGTAGTCTACGCTCACGGCCGGTTGCGGTCAAGGAGCGGGTCAGCGGGACGTCGAATACCGCAGCGTCCCGTGGAAGGTGGCCGAAGTGCCTGCCGTCCCGCCCAAGTTCACGGCGGAAGGGATGTCGAAGCTCGTGCTCGCCCCGCTCGACAGCGTGGAGGGATAGCGCACCAGTACGCTCCGTCCGTTCTGCGAAGAGCTGGACAGGGTGACCTCTAGATCGTACCCCCGGGGGGTCTGCACCGATGTCTGGCTGATCTCGAGATCAGGCGCGGGGATCCAGACCGTGTCCCCCGAAGCGATCGG
>JAKLHG010000089.1 GCA_022710255.1 Candidatus Hydrogenedentota bacterium | reverse complement strand
AACAGGAGGCCCAAGGAGCCACTGGACGCGCTTGGACGGTTATTTCCTATGATGAAAAGCCTGGCATGCAGGCGCTGGATCATACCGCTCCCGATCTCCCACCCGTGACCGGAAAGCACGAAACGTGGGGCCGGGATTACGAGTATGTTAGAAAGGGCACCCTGACATTGCTGGCTGGAATTGATTTGCATGACGGCCGGGTCATAGGATTGGTGCGCGAACGGCACCGTAGCCAAGAGTTTACCGAATTTCTGGCGGAGGTCAATCAGGCCTACCCAGCCGATTGGAAACTTCGCATTATCTTGGACAACCATTCGGCCCACATCTCCAAGGAAACCATGAAATGGCTCAAGGAGCACGCCAACCGCTTCGAGTTCACTTTCACGCCCAAACATGGTTCTTGGCTCAATATTGTGGAGACTTTTTTCAGCAAGATGACGCGCTCGTTTCTGCGCTACGTTCGGGTAAAATCCAAAGAGGAACTTAAGCAGCGGATTGAACAATGGCTGCGTCAGGTCAACGAAGACCCGGTAGTCTTCCACTGGAGTTATAAAATTGATGAGGCCCAAGTCTAGTCTTTCAATATTGCAATGTTATTTCGCGAACAAACTACTAGAAGGTCAAAGCCTGCGCCCGCTGTTGAATGATCCCGGGACTGCCTGGGAACGGCCGGTTCTTACCACCTTTGGTCCCAACAACCATTCCCTGCGTTCGGAACGCTACCGCTATATACGATATGCTGATGATTCCGAAGAACTGTACGACCATGACACCGATGCCCGGGAACGTACCAACCTGTCCGGTGACCCCGGGAGGACCGATATTATCAAGGAGTTTCAGCAATGGCTGCCCCGGGTAAACCGGGAACCTTTGCCCGGCAGCACGGGTTCTGATTCGCCGCTCTATGGAACCCCGGATCAATGGTAAGGAAAGGGCAGGAACAGAAATGTGGCATGGCTGTTTTTCGTGCTTTGTTCGCCGCCTCACCTGTGAGGGCGTGGCGGTTTATATAAAAACAATGCGTATACTATAAACATGAGGCGCAAAAAGAAATGACCGAGTGCATTGGTTCTGAAAATGTGGGCGTGAACGGGCCGGAGAATATTGACCGTGCCGCAATGCGTTTGCGCCGCGTTTTACTATTTCCCCTGCTGTGGATTCTTTTTATGGTCAATGTGCCTGATGTCATCATGGGCATTTTGGACACAAAATCCAAATGGGTGAATTCCCTGGGCGACATTTCAGCCATTGTCATTATGGGGAGTGCCCTTTTATATCTTCTGTTTGCCATTAAACAGGAAAAAAAGGTGCTGCGCCTTCTTATAGGTGGAGTTGTTCTTGTAGTTATATCGCAAACCATCCGTATAACGCGTATACTCGGCATTTTCGACGGACTGCACGGTACGCCCTATGAATATGGGTACCAACTCCTTAAAGTCCTTGATGAGGCGTGCAGCGGCGTCGGCATGGTATTGATAGCGGCCGCTTTTCTAACGGCGATTGTGGATTTATATGCTGCAAAGAGATGGCTGGCAGTGCAACGGGAAGACCTGTCGCGTGAAGTGCGCCGGCGCGCCAAAGTGGAAGAAGAAATTATACAGGAGAAACAGCGGTACAAGGACCTGATAAAAAATCTGCCTGTTGCGGTTTACCGCAACACGCCCGGGCCTGAGGGTCATTTTCTCGAAGTAAATCCCGCGCACGTGGCCATGATCGAAGCCGACTCGGAAGAGGAACTTCTGAAAATAAATGTAAGCGACCTGTACAGAACAGCCTCTGAGCGTCGCAAAATCGCGGATAAACTGATGCGAGAGGGCTCTGTAAAGAATGAAGAAGTTCAGCTGGTCACGTTGAAAGGACACCCGATTACAGGTTCGGTCACCGCTGTGCTGAAATACGATTCTTCAGGACAACCCTATTTTGACGGTATTATCGAGGATGTTACCGCCCGGGTGGAGGCCATGAAACTGCTTGAAGAACAGCGGGCAAAATTAGTGGAGAATGCACGTCTTGCCGCGCTGGGTATCATGGCAGGAGGCATTGCCCATGAAATTTACAATCCCCTGGCGGTCATCGAAGGGTGTGCTGAACGCCTGGCCGATCACGCAAATACGCTGCGGGTTGAGGATGCCTTTTTGAAAAAGTATCTGGGCATGATTGCCGAAAATGCCGGGCGCATACATAAAATCATTCAGGGCCTTCGGTCCATTTCCCGGGATGCCTCCAGGGACCCCTTTATCAAATCCCCCCTGGCCGTGATTATGAGTAGCACACTGGAACTCTGCCGCGAACGATTCTTCAATAACAATATCTCGTTCGATGTTGAGATGCCGGAGTCGGACCTTGAAATCGAATGCCGGCCGGCCCAGATAGGGCAGGTTATTATCAACCTGTTGAATAATGCGTATGATGCCGTTCAGGCGGTTCCAGAAAAACGAATCCGCCTTGGTGCGCGGAAACGGGAAGGCGGGGTGGAGATAACAGTTGAAGATAACGGGGAGGGGGTTCCGTCGGAAATCGTCGACAAACTTTTTGTCCCGTTCTTTACCACTAAATCCGAAGGATACGGGGTGGGCCTGGGCCTGAGTATTTCTCATGCGATTATTGAAGAACACCATGGGGATATATCCGTTGATAGCGCATACGGGTACACACGCTTTTCCATTTACCTTCCCTATGCGCAACCCGTAGAAGAGGCAGCGTCATGATGTCCTGCTTTTAAGGTCGAGGGAGTGTTATTATTCAAATCCGAGTGCGTCGTGCGGTCTTTTTAAGCAGGATAAACCAACTGTCGGAGCGTATTGCTGTACCATTACATCGTTTCGTGCGGCAAGGGAGCGCCGGCATGGCTTTATGGGAAAATATACGTCAACATGGTATCCCGCAGGAAGAAACGAGGTCGTAGAAATCGGGGAGGACACTTTTCCTGGAAGTGGGCGGCGCTCCCCGCTTTGCTGGTGCTTGTTCTGGGGGCATGGTTGCTGTTCAATGGTTCCAACGATGCTCCCCTGCAGGAGGGGCACCGCCTGTACGGGTTGCCGCTCTATCAGCCGGTGCAGCGGGTAGCTTCCGATATAAACGCTCTTTTGTTCTCCCGTTTCATGCTGCCGTCGCTTGTTACGCTAGCCAATAAGGAATATACCCACAGCGCGGTTGCGTCGCATTTCGAAAAACTTGCCTTGGACCCGGCACGCCTGCAGTTGACGGAAGAAAGCCGGGTGCGCGTGTATTTTATCGGGGAAGGTTCCGGGTATGTTAATGCGCTGGGAGTGAACCTCAAGGGGCTCGGTATCGATGAAGGCGACCCGCGCATTCTGTTTCCCAACGCCAATACCCGGTTGCAACTGGACCGGGCCGCGGCGATGATGTCAAGCCGCCTGGGCCGTATCTTCCGGCGCGGTCTGGGAAAACGAAGCATGGATGCGCCCCTGATGCCGGGAGATTTTATCGACCTGGGTGTGCTGCCCGCAGGCACACAACTGAATTTTTTCCTCATCGCCTTTGACGGCCAGGGTCACAATACTTACTCCGTGTTGAAGGAAAGGAATCCGGACCGCATCGATCATATGGTGGCCATGGCGGTGGAGGGCACGTCATACCTGCTCCTCAGTTTTGAAGACATGTATAGAGGCGGGGACGCGGATTATGAGGACTGTGTATTCGCGGTGGAAATGTCCATGGACAATGTCGCCGCGCTGATAGGAAAACTGGATCCATGGCGCAGGTTCAAGCAGATTATGAAGTGGTCTGTGACGGGGGGCGTCGTTTTCGGAGGGCCGGTCATGGTCCTGTTCGTGCGTCGGCAACTCCGGCGCAAACGTCTGAAGCAGGCGTATAAGGACGCGTCTGAGGCGATAAAACAGTCTCGGCCGCGCGAAGCGGTGACGATTCTGCGCGCAGTTAAAGAACAGGCGGACGAAAAGACCTATATTGCACTGTCGCGCTTGGAAGCGACAGCGCTGGAATCAGTTCGGGATGCGGCTGAACTCGCCGCATTGTATGATGATGTCGAAGAACCCTTTAAAGAACTTGAAACGGCCTCCCTCCTGGCGGGGCGTGCCCAGGTCGAAGCCGATCGTATGGAGGCTTTCGAACCGCTGCGTGCGTCCTGGCGTGGCCGGGAGTCCCGCCCGGCGGAGTGGCTGGTTCTTGAGGCGGAAGCGCTGGCCCGCCGGGATAAATCCGCCGGCGCGCTGGCGTTGCTGGAGGATAAGTCCTTTGAGGATGCTCCCGAAGCGTTGAGACTTGCGCGGATGGCGCTGCTGAAAGCGCATGGCGCCGAGGCACAGGCTTTACTTGACCGGGCGGTCGTCCTCGCGCCGCACGATCCGCAGGTGCTGCGCTGTCTGTCCCTGTGGCAGGAATCGCTGGGGCATCCTGACCATGCCCTGGACTTCTGGAAACAGGCCGTCCATGCCGCCCCCGCGGATCCCTTTATCCGGGATGGCGTGGCCGAGTTCTATCGGCGCCAGGGCCGCCATGAAGCCGCCTTGAGACTGTGGCATGGCGCTTTGGCGCCGCCCACGCTTGACATCATCTGGACAAAGTTTCTCTTCTGGCGTCGGGTCGCCTGCCCGTTTCCGGCGGAACTTTCAACGCTTTCACCACCTCCCGGCGAACTCCGTCCCCTGATTGATTTTATGCGCGGTCTTCCAGAAAACTGTCTTTGGGATCCTGTGCGGTTTGAATCCGGAGCCCATGCCCATGTCGCCCTTTATGGACGGCAGGAAGTGTTCTGGTTGCGCCTGCTCCATGCGCTTCAGGTGCAAAATGAAGCGGAAGCCCTGGCGCTGGTCACACTTTCCGGATTTGGGATTCGGTCCTGGCATCCGGTACTTGAACGCAGCCTGGCCCGGATTCTTACCTATCGCCGTTCAGGGTATATGGGAACGGCTGCGGATGTGGAGACATCCTGCGTATCCACAGCGCCGGTTTTTTTCGAGATGCTGGAACAGGCCGCAGGATGTGCCGCCGGAGAACCGCCTACTTGGTTTATGGAACTACTGGACGGCGGCAATGCCTTCGCCGCAGCCTGCGCATGCGCGGGTTGGAAAGCGGCCGCGCGAAGGTTGGAAGACCCGGGCGTATGGCCGCGCGGAACGCCAAAATTCATGCGGGGCGGGGCATGAAGCGCATTATATGGCAGTCTTTTGGCAACGGGCGTATCCCTGAAGTAGCGGAAACGTCAGCATGAGTACCATTTTTTCCATGGCCTGTTCCGGTGGCGTACCTGCCTTCTCTTGTGAAACCCGGCAACCTTCTGCTTCATACGGATTTACAATTCCAGTATTATGGAGAACCCCTTATCATGAGAACTAATGCCCTTATCCTGTCGTTCCTGTGCCTGGTAGCGGTGTCTGCACGGGCGGAGATCATTCCAGCCGATACGCAATGGCGTGCGTTCGCCGTGCGCGAGGAGATTCGCCCGCAGTTCGCGGCGTTACCGGACGGACAGCTTTGTATTACCACCGATTCCCGTGAGGGCCTGGCAGGGTATTGGGCCCGGGTTTTCCCCGTTAAAGGAGGGCAATGGTACCGGTTCGAAGCCAGGCGGCGCGCGGAAGGTATTTCCGTCGAACGCCGCAGCGTGTTGGCGCGCATCCTCTGGAGGGATGGTGAAGGCCGGCAGGTTTCCCACGATGAACCCGGCGCCGTCAGTTTTGCGCCCGGAATTCCGCCGATGGCGGAGCCGGAATATCCGCGGGACTTTCCGGCAGATGATGCGGGATGGGTGATGGTGCGCGGCCTGTACCGTGTTCCCGCCGGGGCATCGCAGGCGATCGTTGAACTGCACCTGCGCTGGGCGGCGGACGCTTCCGTGGTGTGGCGGGATGTTACGCTGAGCGAGTCGGATCCGCCGCCTCCCCGGAAGGTCCGAATTGCGGTGGCGCATTATGTGCCCCATGGCGGATCTTCAGGCATGGACTGCTGCCGGCAGTTTGAGCCGTTGTTGGAAGAAGCGGCAAGACAGCGGGCGAACCTGGTGGTGCTGCCCGAGACGATTACCGCCACGGGTAACGGGCTGTCCTATCTGCAGGCGGCCGAACCAGTCCCGGGCCCGGCAAGCGATTATTTCGCAGGGCAGGCGAAACAGCATGGACTACACCTGGTGGCCGGCCTCGTGGAACGCGAGGGGCACCTCATTTACAATACGGCGGTCTTGATCAGCCCTGACGGCGGGCTCATCGGCAAGTACCGGAAAGTGACGCTGCCCAGGACGGAGATTGAGGCGGGAGTAGAACCGGGAAAAGAATACCCGGTGTTTGAGACCGAGATTGGGCGCATCGGCATCATGATTTGCTATGATGGCTTTTTCCCGGAACCCGCCCGGCAACTGGCTGTCAATGGCGCGGAGATCGTCGCCTTTCCCGTGGCTGGCTGCAATCCGCTGCTCACCGCCGCGCGGGCCTGCGAAAATCATGTATACATCGCCAGCAGCACCTATACCGACACGTCGCTGAACTGGATGATTACCGGTATCTATGATCAGGAGGGCCGTGTGCTTGCGCAGGCTACGGAGTGGGGGACCCTTGCCATCGCCGAGGTGGACCTGAACCAGCGGTTGTACTGGTCGAGCCTGGGTGATTTCAAGTCCGAGATTCCGCGGCACAGGCCGGTGGGCATACGGAATTGAACCTGGGCAAATCGTAACATCTGCATTTTAGTAGGCGTACCTTCCCAGGTGCGCCATAGACTACTATTGCAGACTTTGTATTGCACGATGGGGCACCCGGGAAGGTATGCCTGCTAAAATACTTTCCCACAACTTTTATCCGCAATACAACAGGCCATGAATACCGTTTTGCGCCGTGCCTGAATTCCGATATTGTTTCGATATGGATATCCCTCGGCGACAGGGTATTATTGTAACGCCGCCAGCTGGCTTGTTGTTTTCAATTCGCTCATCCAATTGACAAGTGTGGGGCAGCGGCTGAACCGGCGGCCTTTGAGCCACGTGCCCTGGATGTGATAGGTCAGCGGTTTTCCGGATTCCGCCTTCAAAATCACCTGGTGTTCCACGGGCAATTCCTCTGTGCGTACCGCCAGCGATTTCGGATACACAACTCCCAGCCCTATCCAGCCGATGGCGGGAGCCTGAATACCCCAGCTGCCCAAAATCCCGGCTTCATCGTCACAGGCGAAACTTTCCTGGTACAATTTTCGGATGCCAATTCCCAGTTCCAAAACGGCATCGGGGTCTCCCCCTTGCAGGGTGACCTGGATGGGCGAATCCTTGCGGTCCGCGAGGGCGGTGCACTGGAACCGCACGGTGTAGGGCGCTGTTTCGGGGCCCACTTTTTCAGCTGTTATTTCCACGGAAACGGAATCTTTGCTTTCCTTCAGCAGGCGTTTGGACCAGACAATACCGCCTTTTCCTTCCGGGCTGTATACGGGGTAGGCTTCACCGTTGACATACAGGGTGACACCGCCCAGACCGCAAGTGTCATCCACGTTGAGGGCGTCCATGCCCCATGCCTGTTCCTGGTGATAATCTTCACCCGGTTTCAACAGGGGGCAGATTAACTGATCATGTTTCTTGCCAAAGAAATCGAACAGGCCCCAGTAGCAGCGATAAACGGCCTGTTCCGATTCCCAGGCGATATTGGGAGGGGCCCAATCCTGCGCCCAGGCTACGCGGGGACGGTCATACCGGGATACGAGCACGTCGCGAATCATGGACAGCGCGGGTGGGGCGTCATCGATGCCGAATTCTTTTTCCAGGGCTTTCCGCATCTCGATAAGGTCGCCTTTGGCGCGGGCGGCGTCAAACACGGTCCAGAAATCCGGATTAGAATGTTTTTCGCGGAGGGATGCTGTCAGGGCGTCTTTCAGGAGGTCCAGGCAGAAACGCCAGGTCTCATTGCTGTTGAGCAGGCGCAGGCGCAGGTCCACCGGCAACTGAGGCAGGTCATAACCGGATTCCAGCAAGGTTTCCAGCGGGTGCTTGTCCGGCATGCCCGCCGCGGTAAGGGCCTGGCGCAACCGGGTGTTGAGCAGGAAAAGTTCTGAAGGAACGATTTCCAGCAGGGGTTTCATGATTTCATTCAGTGCGGTATAGGTATAGGGGACGTCACGGTTCGTTTCCGGCCCGGCCTTCCATTCCTCGTCGTGGACGCCATTCATATCCAGGTCCAGTTTCCAGGTATCAATATATCCGTCATCGTCGGTGTCGTGATAGTCGTAACGGAGGTCCGGCTCGCGGTCATAATCGTAGTCAACCAGCAACCAGGCATGGTTCGCGCCAAAAAGATGAATGCGCTGGTCTGTTGCGGAATAGTAGATATGGATGGGGGTATTCGCCTGTAAATCTACTTCATAGCGCTTGTTCACGGGACCACAGCTGGGGCCGCCGATCTGTTTAAAAAAGTTATTCTTCTGGGTGATGATGCCTTCCCAGCGTTCCTGCGGGTCTTTAAAGGACAGGCCCTCGAAGTCTTCGCCATCGATGTTCAGGTCATTCTCGTCCCAGGTGAGCTGGTAGGTGGCCCAGGGAAAGGTCATCGAGTAGTGCTGCACTTCTTTAAAGGCCATGAATGCCCCGGCGGGAATGCCGCGCAGGGTACGCTTGTCACCGAGTTCCGCGGGGAGAAGCGTATTTTCCGGGGCGTGGGCGCTCAGGGATACGTCAAAATCCCGGGGCGAATCGGGCGTGGCGTCGTTGTCGGCATCAAAACTGTACCGCAGATTTTGGATGACGTCCCCCTGCCCCTCGATGCGGACGACTTCCTCGGTGACGCCGTCAGCGTCATGGTCATAGAAGACAAAGGGATTCTCCCAGCCGGGGTGCCATTCAGTATCTTCCAGGCCGATGATGTAGGCGCAGAAGGTTTCAATGCCGCCAAAGTGGCTGCGATATTGGCAGTCATCCTGACGGTAGGTATAGCCCACATCGTACCAGAGCAGGTTGTCGTCCCCCGTGTCTTCTCCCCACCAGCAGGTGAGATATTCTTTTTTCCAGCCGATAAAGTAGATGCCCATTTCATCGACATCGTTATCCCCGTCATGGTCCGTATAGTCCGTTACGGCGTCCACGGAACCGTCGGCTTTCCAATCCGCGATATAAAGATCGCTGTCCAGGTCCGGTTCTTCTCCCATGCGGAGGTCACCGTCCTCGTCCAACACGCGCACCAGCACCGGGCGCATACTCTCGAGATGGCGGCTGTCCAAATCAATAAACCATACTTCTTCGGGAACGCCATCTTCGTCTTGGTCACTATAATGCCGTTTCCCCGGTGTGTCCTGCAGAACGGCGGCGTGTTGAGCCGAGTCCAGACGGACTTCCCCGCCGAATACACGCTCGAACAAAGCCTGCGTGTCCACGGCTTCTTGTGCAAAAACACCACAGGTAAATACGAGAACGCAAACAAAGGTAAAAGAAAAGGCTTTCATGATCAAACCCTTCATGGTTTTGCCGCGCATGCACGGGTATATGATGACTTTGATGGTACATTTCCCGACACGGAGTATTCAAACGCCTGCGGCCATTGCTCGAACAGGGGTAAAGCCCGGAGAAAAGGAAAATCTTTGGGGACAAGGCTCGATTTTGTCACAACAAACATGGTACCCTTTGCATGCCTGCGGCAGCAACGGGGGCTTTCGGGAAGTAGTTTGTTCCCGGAGAAAAACAGTACCCGGGCCAAAGCGCCAAACCGCTTTAACGGACCAAGTTTTCCAATGTCCGGCCCCTTATTGAGCCCAAAAGACAAATCTATGAGAAGAGTTCGCACGCACCAGTGCACAGACATCTTTCCCTGCAGGCGCCGCCCGCATTGGAAACGGGCCTTTGTCATTTTCTGCCCGATGGTCATATAAGAGGGTAATCCGTGTCCAGAACACTGCCCCGATGTAAGCGAGTTTCACTATGAAACGTTTTTTATACAGGCCTGATGCCGGTTCCGGCAGGCTCCTTCTTTTTTTAGTCTGCCTGGTTATGGCGTGCGTTCCGTGTGACCGCTGCGGTGCACAGGAGTCTCCCGGTTTGTCCGCGAACGGCGTATCACCCCTTTTCCCGCACGCGATTCCGAATCAGGGCGACGTATCGATTTCGGAACCGGAGCGTCCTTCCCGCTGGTTCATGCTGCCGGCCCTGATTAATGTGTACCCGAAACTGGAAAGTGAAACCCTTATCCGAAGGTATTTCAATCCGGCAATGCGCGCGGTTGCACCCGGGTTCGAGAATGTCCGTACCATATCCTCGATGCGCGATGAACATCTTTTATGGGTTCCCGACGCCGCCTTCGGGTATGTCGTCTCCCCGCGTTGGGCGCTGTATCTGCACTTCGGGTACTCGGGGGGGAAGGTTCGCACGAAGGCGGATAATACATCGCTGCTGGTACTGCCCCTGCATACGGATTTCGAGATATACCGCTCTTCGGCCTATATCGGCCTCTGTGCGGACGTGTTTCCCTGGGGCATGCCGGAGCGCAGGACGTATGTCGGCCTCGGGGAACGGTTACGGAACATCCGGCCTTCAATCGGATTTCGATTGACGGAAAATTACGCCGGTTACAAGGTAAAAGTCAAGGAGGGACTGACGAATTACACCCATTTTTTAAATCTGGATTTGGAGGAATACTGGTGGGTTACCACGTACAACATGAATATCGGGGTGGATATTCCGGTGAATGCGGATAACGCGTTGGTGTTGAATGCCGGATACAATATTTCGTTTTCGC
>JAKLHG010000889.1 GCA_022710255.1 Candidatus Hydrogenedentota bacterium | reverse complement strand
GTGTTCACGCCGATAGCGTGTGACGACAGCGATGCGTGCACGACGGACAGTTGCGATGCAGCGACGGGCTGCGTGTTCACGGCAGTCGCATGTGACGACGGCGACGCATGCACGACGGACAGTTGCGATGCAGCGACGGGCTGCGTGTTCACGCCGATAGGGTGTGACGACAGCGATGCGTGCACGACGGACAGTTGCGATGCAGCGACGGGCTGTGTGTTCACGCCGATAGGGTGTGACGACAGCGATGCCTGCACGGGCGACAGTTGCGACCCGGCTACGGGTTGCGTGTATACGCCAATAGCGTGTGACGACAGCGACGCGTGCACTACTGACAGTTGCGACCCTGCGACGGGGTGTGTGAATACGCCGATAGTGTGTGATGACAGCGACGCCTGCACTACGGACAGTTGCGACCCTGCGACGGGCTGCATGCACACAGCCATAGCGTGTGACGACAGTGACGCGTGCACGGCAGACAGTTGCGACCCGGCGACGGGCTGCGTGTTCACGCCGATAGCGTGTGACGACAGCGATGCGTGCACGACGGACAGTTGCGATGCAGCGACGGGCTGCGTGTT
>JAKLHG010000888.1 GCA_022710255.1 Candidatus Hydrogenedentota bacterium | reverse complement strand
ATCATCGGGAAAAGGAATCCCGGTTTCGGCGTCTCCGTCAAACAGCCGGCTTACACCTGAAGTGCCCGTTGTGGTAGTCACTCTGGCGTTTTTACCGTTCAGAAAGAGCCGGTCATTTTCAGGAACAGGATAAGCGATCACTTTTACATCCTGAAACAACGGATCGGGTTGCTCCAGCTTTTTTATGAGTTTCTGAGGACCTCTGATCCGCAGTTCAGAGGAAGCAAGGTACCGCATAGCCTCCTTGGATTTTATCCAGGGGCCGCCCGACTGGCTCCAGCCGGGAGAGTTAAAAATGCCAATCTCGATGTTCAGTTCTGTGGCGGTTTTCAGGGCAGCATGGACAATTTCCCACCATTCACCGGAAAGCATTTTAACCTTGCCATAGGGTATATTGTCCAACCCGATGTTCCCGATGAAAGCCCGGTTTATGCCGGCCTTTTTCATGGCATGCAGGTCATTGACGACCCCTTCTTTTGAAATGTTATCAGAAATCCAGTACCAGTATACACTGGTCTGTATGGTGTCGGGGATGGTTTTAAAGCCAGATTCAATCCTTCCGAATGGTGAACCGGCGGGATCGG
>JAKLHG010000887.1 GCA_022710255.1 Candidatus Hydrogenedentota bacterium | reverse complement strand
CCCATCCCGAACACGGAAGTTAAGCCTGTCAGCGCCCATGGTACTGCGGGGGCAACCTCGTGGGAGAGTAGGACGTCGCCGGCATTAGTTTTAGCGGGCATCACGCGTAACGTGTGATGTCCGCTTTTGTTTTTCTAATCGTCGGATAAACTTGTTTATGAAGTGGTAGTAAGCAAGAAACCGGTCTTTGGGATGCTCTAGATACAGGGAGACAGCAATGCGCACGTACCGGCTTGCTTACAGTACTCGTGGCAACGGCATTCCGTTTTTTCGCGAGGTTGGACGGGTATCAAAGAACGGGACGTTTCCACGCGAAAAAGACCGGAATCCAGATTCTATGTGCATCGGCGGGAGGAAAGGGTGGGAAAAGGGTCAGGATGATAACTGCACTGAAAAATCTGAAAAGGCCCTTTGGCTTTAATGTTTTTTAAACGAAACAAATAATGTCGGGCAGTAGGGAACCTATATGGATAAGCAGCCAGCGGCATATATTCTTGCAGGCGCGCGTAATGGTACGCTCCATATCGGCGTGACAAGTGACCTAAGACAACGGATATGGCAACCCAGAAACAACGTGTTACCTGGA
>JAKLHG010000886.1 GCA_022710255.1 Candidatus Hydrogenedentota bacterium | reverse complement strand
CGCAGGCCTCCTCGGCCGGGTAGCCATAAACCCCCGTGGAAATGGCGGGAAATGCCACGGAGTGCAGGCCATGCTCCATTGCAAGCTCCATCGAGTTGCGATAGGAGGCCCGTAACGTTTCCCGCTCCCCCGAGGAGCCGCCCCTGTAGACCGGCCCGGGGGTGTGTATGACGTACCGGGACGGGAGTTTGTGCCCCCCGGTAATTCTCGCCTCACCGTGACGGCAGCCGCCGAGCAGCCGGCACTCTTCGAGCAGGCCCGGTCCAGCGGCGCGATGAATGGCGCCGTCCACGCCACCTCCGCCGAGCAGGGAAGGGTTCGCGGCGTTTACGATCGCGTCGACGTGCTCCCTGGTTATATCTCCCTGCCGGATGTAAAGGCGCTCGAGTAGTTCGGATGGATACGAAGCCACGGCCTGTCCTCTCGCGATGAATAATTGTTTAAGTGTGACGGGTGCCGGCAGCGCGCCCGTTCTCTGTTTTATGCGGCCGAACCGGTCTACTATACGTCCGCTCGCGGACAAACGATACTAAAAAATTATAACGATCGTAAAAATGTTGTATACTACTTGGGACGGGGAGAAGATA
>JAKLHG010000885.1 GCA_022710255.1 Candidatus Hydrogenedentota bacterium | reverse complement strand
ATGATCAAAAATGGAGCGGTGGTGATTGATGTCGGCGTCAACCGTCTGGATAACGGTAAACTGGCCGGTGATGTTGCTTTCGACGAAGTTGCTGCCAAAGCGTCCTATATCACGCCAGTGCCAGGCGGCGTGGGCCCGATGACCATCGCCATGCTGATGAAAAATACGCTGGATGCTGCGAAAATGGCAATTTATTTTACAAGGTAGATGTAAAAAAATTAACTATTGCAGGAGAAGAAAACAAATGTCCATAGTGAAGAAAGCCTCGATCAGGGCATCGGGGAATCACTTCATGCAAAACATATTGGAGAAGATTGTGCAGACATCACAATACCATATGGGGATTGGATCTGGTGATGGAATTTTATCCAGTGGCGAACAGGTTATATTTCGTGTTCTTAAGCAAAGGCTCAAACCTCCATATTGCATTTTTGATATTGGTTCCAACAAAGGTCAATTCCTTCAGCTCATTTTTGATAATATTGCAGGTGATGATTTTTCTGTCCATTGCTTCGAGCCTGGGAGCGAAGCATTCAAAATTCTTGAGTTGTCTTTCAAGGTGGATAAGCGAATTAAATTGAATAATA
>JAKLHG010000884.1 GCA_022710255.1 Candidatus Hydrogenedentota bacterium | reverse complement strand
CCTATTCTTCTCGTCTTATTTACCATTTCTCTTATTCTTTCCACCGGAAAAACATTTACTTCGACCACATTATCAAGAAAATGGACCGCTTCTCGGGTGACTCTCTCCAGCTCCACCCAGTCGAGATCATTTAGTACGTCATTGCGAGAAGCCGTAGGCGACGTGGCAATCCCGTTGGGAGATTGCTTCGCTTCGCTCGCAATGACGAAGCGAGATAAATTTATTGATCCCAAATTACACGCATCATAAGGCAAAAGAGGCTGTTCACCACAAGGATTTGTCGCTTCAATTCTCCCTAGCTTTGGTACCGGATTAGAACTGGGCTCATTCATCCGGTCAATAAAAACCAATCCCGGATCTCCATATTGCCAGGCAAGTCTGGTAATTAAATTAAAAACTTTATAAGTATTAAGTTTTTTAGTTACTTTTCCATTTCGGGGATTGATAAGTTCATATCCCTCACCATTCTCTTTTGCCTCAGCCCAGTCATATAATTTTATTATTTCCTCTTCAATTTGTCTAAGTCTTTGGTCAACATCACGATTAGCCTCTGCCTTTCTGATTTTTTCAATAATTTCCTCGGGAAAA
>JAKLHG010000883.1 GCA_022710255.1 Candidatus Hydrogenedentota bacterium | reverse complement strand
CATCGCAAACGCAGATCCAAACGCACTTTGATCAGTGAATTGGAAGCCATAAGCGGAATCGGCGAACAATCCAAGTTTCTGCTGCTCAAGGAACTGGGCTCCGTGGACAAGATCAAGGCTGCCTCCATTGAAGAGTTGATGGAAGTGAAGGGTATCGGGTTGAGCACTGCTCAACGGATTTTTGATTACTTTCACTCTTTGCCGGAAGAGCTGTGAGCCTTCAAGACACATGCAGACCGGAAGGTCTGCAATCCAGGCATAAAATCCTTGACGGAAAACGGGGTTAAACTGACTTGGAGCTTAAATTTCAGAATTTCATGCTAAATTAGCTCAGATGGTAGAGCAGCTGATTCGTAATCAGCAGGTCGGGGGTTCGACTCCCCCATTTAGCTCCATGTTTTGGGGCTGTCACTCCGGCAGCCCTTTCATTTAGGAGTCAATAATGCAAGATCGATCGGCGATTGCCCTCTTCTCAGGCGGTTTGGATAGCATCCTGACCGTTAAATGGATGCGAAAACTGGGCTTTAAGGTTTACCCTGTTTTTTTTGACGCGCCCTATTTTCCCTCTGCCAAGGCAATTGAATCCGCGC
>JAKLHG010000882.1 GCA_022710255.1 Candidatus Hydrogenedentota bacterium | reverse complement strand
AGAGTTCCCGTATGGCCAATGCGTCGGATATGGGTTGCTTTGCGCAGCGCATCCACCACATCGTGGGAAGTCATGCCCTGGGGTTTATCCACAAGGAGTATACCGTTCATATAGTAATGTTCTTTCTTGTGCGTCTGTAAAGATATTGTCCAGCCGGGACAAATAAGAGGCAACGGGTTGGTAACTTATCGGATTGGAACCGCTATAAAAAACAAGAAGTTTTATGCCGTCATTGCGAGGTACGAAGCAATCTCGCTGGTGTATGGGCTGTTACGAAACACCAGATTGCTTCGTACCTCGCAATGACGATGGGCATTTTGTCTTAATTAATAATCTGGGTTGCGGGTAAGGCCCACGTTAGACATCGCTATTATATCCCGTAACAGAACATGGGAACAAAAGGGATTGTGCGCTCATAGGGAGGCGAGCGCTCATCGAACATGGATTATCTGACAGTTCCTGTCGTATTGGTTGTTGTTTTAGCAAAATACATTGAACTGTTCCGAAGGCATCTGATATAAATACTTCGGTATTTCGCCCGTAATTTAACTTGCTCAGCAACAATCAGGGATAAAACCTATGAGACACGCATA
>JAKLHG010000881.1 GCA_022710255.1 Candidatus Hydrogenedentota bacterium | reverse complement strand
ATTAAACAACACCTTAGCCCATCTATCCGAATTAGCATTAGGCGGTACTGCCGTTGGAACCGGATTAAACACCCCTCCGGGATACGATGTAAAAGTAGCAGAGTACATTGCTAAATTTACCGGACTGCCTTTTATCACCGCCGAAAACAAATTTGAAGCCTTAGCAGCACACGATGCCATTGTAGAAACACACGGAGCATTAAAAATGCTTGCCGTTTCTTTAAATAAAATCTCCAACGACATCCGTATGATGGCCTCAGGTCCTCGTTCCGGAATTGGTGAGATATTAATTCCTGAAAACGAACCGGGATCCTCCATCATGCCCGGAAAAGTAAACCCAACCCAATGCGAAGCCTTAACCATGGTTTGTGCTCAAGTAATGGGTAACGACGTAACCATCACCGTAGGCGGAACGCAAGGCCACTATGAACTGAATGTTTTCAAACCCGTTATGGCGGCAAATTTCTTGCAATCAGCCATCTTGTTAGGCGATGCCTGCGTATCTTTCGAAGAACACTGTGCCAGTGGCATCGAACCAAACTACACCCGTATCAAAGAATTGGTAGACAATTCACTGATGCTTGTCACTGCAT
>JAKLHG010000880.1 GCA_022710255.1 Candidatus Hydrogenedentota bacterium | reverse complement strand
CGCCGTTGCGATGTTCACGAGCTGCCGCCCGAAGCCGCCGCCGAACGCGAAAGTTTCGAGCGGCAGGGGATCATGTCGCTGGTGCTCGTCCCAATCATATACAGTGACGAGCTGATGGGGTTTGCGGGCTTCGATTCGGTGGCCGAGCATCGCATATGGGAGCGTGAGGCGATTAGCCTCATTCGGACCGTGGGCGAGCTTATCGCCGTTGTCCTCAAGAGGAAACGATACGAGCGGGAAATCCGAGAGTCGCGCGCCGAGGCCGAGCGGGCCAATCATGCGAAGTCGGAGTTCCTGGCAAACATGAGCCACGAGATACGGACCCCCATGAACGCCGTTATCGGCATCTCGAAGCTTCTCGTGGAGAAAAACGCCGGCAATCTCACCGCGAAACAGCTCGAGGGCCTGCGTCTCGTCTACGAGAGCGGGGTGCGCCTGCTTGCCATAATTGACGATCTGCTGGACCTCTCGAAGGTCGAAGCGGGGAAGGCGGTCGTGCGTCCGGTCGTTTTTTCGCTGCAGGGGCTTGTCGATGAGATCGTGGCCCTGACGAGAACTCTTGTAGCGGACAAACCGGTTCGCGTCGTGAACGCG
>JAKLHG010000088.1 GCA_022710255.1 Candidatus Hydrogenedentota bacterium | reverse complement strand
AGCGGATTCGATGGGTGATTGAGTATTTGTTATCTTGTTACATAGAGTATGAACGTTTATGATTCGAAGTCTCGCAATACGACGGATTTTCCGCCTGGTGGATTTGGCGCTGCTCGCGGGCATTGCAGGTATCGTTTTTCTGGTAGTGAGGCTATTCATGACGCCATTGCCCCCGCTTGAAGAAGTCGAGGGATCTTTCGAGGACGAGGCCAGCGCCGGAAAAGTCTACCAGCTAGGCGCCCGCGAAATGTATGACGGTCTGGTACGGAGCGGGTTGTTCGGCTTCGCGGGGGAGAGCTACGGAGAACAGCCGGAAGAGGGTCCGGAGGGCGAGCTCATACAAGAAGATATTGCGGAGAGCGAACTCAACCTGAAACTGCGGGGCACCATCGCCTTGGAACCTGGCGATCCTTTCGCGTCCGCTTTTATTGAGAACATGGACAATCAGGACGGGGTTCGTCCCTATCTTCCGGGCGCTGAAGTCGTTACCGATGTCACGTTGGATTCCATCTTCAAGCGCGAAGTTATTTTGCTTAACAAACGCAAAGACCCGCCACAACGGGAGCGGTTGCGCATGGAAGACCCGGAACAGTTGGAACAAGCGGCGGCGACAAACAGCCCTCCGGTACCTTCAAGTCCGGGAATGCCGGTACGGCGCGCCCTGCCTGAGACCGGGTCTGCACAGGAAGGCGGAGCGCGGATGCAGCGCACCAAGGTGGACCGAAATGCTATTGTGAACGAGGCCATCACCAATATAGACACGCTGGTGAAAATCACACCAAAAGTCGAAACCGACAATTCCGGCAACGTGGTCGGCCTCACCGCAGATAATATCAGTCAGTATCCGCTGGCTCAAAAACTGGGATTCCAAGACGGAGACGTATTGCAGACAATCAACAATGAACGTATTGACAGCCGTGAAAAATTAATGGAAATCTTTCAGCGCTACCAGAGCGCCTCTTCCTTTAGAGTCGGTATTCTTCGTAACGGTCAACCGAATGTGTTGGTCTTTTATGTACAGTAGACCACCCACTTGAATCAGGTCCGGATATGTCACTGTTCCAGAAATGCACCTGCGTGAAAACATGACAGAGCAGCGGGACAGATGCCCCTGCTTTTCTGCGGCAGTGACATAATATTGCGGATTAGATGGAGCGAAGCGAAACCACCGGTATTGAACATAACAGCACGGGAGACCGGGGTTGCGCTTCGCTCCATCCCGCATAGGGCTGCGCAGGGTGGAGGCTTCATACGCGAAAAAGATAGAGATGCGATGGACTTTCCGCAGCCATGAATTTCCAGAGAGGCACCCTTGGGAGCGATAAGTAGTTTGTTGACAGATTCAGGCCTTTATGCTAAAATATATGCTTGTAAATAAAATGTGAGAAATATCGCAAGGCATTCCCTGAATATACTTTATGCCACAAGGAATGTTAGAAGTGGGCGGGCAGGAATATACCCGCTGAAGACGTATGTAAGTGCGTTACTATGAGAACCGTTTCCGGCTGTATTTTCTGCAGCGGACAGGGCATTTGCCCTAAAGCGTTGACCTGTTATCAACCGCGATTTGGAAGGAAAGACTGTGCATAAAAAAGCCTGCTCCAGCATGATATCCATCCTTTTCTTTCTCTGGTGTCTTGCATCCCCTGCATCGGCCCAGGTATCGGAGGACATGGAAGATGTACAAGGGGGCGTCGAAACTGTCGAGGAAGCGCGTCCGGTTGAAGTGAATGAGGTGGATGTGCCTTACACAGCGCCTCCCCGAGGAGAAGCGCCGCCAGAACGACCTGTTCAGGAAGAGGTTCAAATCTATGAAGAGGAAACGGGAAATGTTCCCCAGGAAGAGGAACAACCGCCAATCATGGCGCCCCGTTCAACACGCCCTCTTGCGCCGGGCGTTCGCCCGGACCGTCCGCCCGCGCCCCCCGTGCGCCGTCGCACACCCCTGCGCCCTGAAACAGCGCCTGCGACTTCGGCAGCACCCCGGGAACCGGGCAGCACCGGTGTGGGCCACCCCATGGCGTCGAAAGAAAAAACAGGCGAAGTGCCGGATGAGCCGGTTTCCTTCGACTTTCAAGACGCGCCCCTGCTCACCGTAATAGAAACCATATCCCGGTTGACGGGACGCAACTTTGATTTGGATCCCAACCTCTCCGCCGTCAATGTTACCATTATCACACATGACAAAATTCCCCCAGAGATGGCGTATGAAGTCCTGGAATCGATTCTTTCGTCACGGGGTTATGCCATGGTGGAAAGCCTTGACGGTCATTTGATAAAAGTAATCCCGACCCCGGATGCGGTATCGTCGGAAAAGAAGCCCCTGGTGAAAGGGAAAGAGGATCTGATTAAAGGGTATGACGGTTTTTCGACCCACATCGTCACCATTGAAAATGGCGATGCCACAGAGATCCAGCGCGCCTTGCAGATACTGGGCTCCAAGAGCGGCCAGATCGACGTATACGCCCCGACGAACACCCTGATTATCACGGACACTGCTGACGGATTGCGGCGCATGTTTGCGTTCCTGGATGAAGCCGATGTGCCCGGTTTTGATACCAGTATGGAAATCTTCACCTTGGAATATACCCGGGCGGAGGTCTTGTCCGAACAAATCAACCAGGTGCTGGTTGGCGACGGCGGCGGCGGCATGGGGCCCTCCCCCCAACCTTCGCGTCCCACGGTGCCGGTGCGACCCGTCCGGGCCACACGCCCGTCTCCGGTTCCCCAGGCGGAAGCCCAAGTCATCGGCAGCCGCGAAGAAGTGTTGCGTATGGTTCCGGATGAGCGGCTCAACTCACTGATTGTCGTTGCCACGTTCGACATGATGAATCAGGTGCGTGACTTGGTAAAACGACTGGATACCCCGACACCGTATGAAGCCAACAATATGCATATCTATCAGCTGCTCAATGCGGACGCGGAGAGTGTGGAAACGGCCATACAGCCCCTTATCGGGACCGCTCCGCGCAAGGCGGCGGGTCCCGGCGGCGCGGGCGGCGCACCGGGCGGCGGCGGCGGCGGCGGCGGCAGTTCGGCCGCGCCGGAAGTGCAGCCTTTTGAACAGAAGGTGCAGATTACCCGGTATGACCGCACGAACTCCCTGCTTATTGTGGCTTCCCCCCAGGATTATAAACTTCTTGAAACGTTTATCGCGCGCCTCGATGTTCCGCAGCGCCAAGTGTGCGTGGACGCAGTCATCATGGAAGTGAAGATGACGGATGACTTCGGCTTGACCGTGGATACCGCTTCCGTCGGAGGAGCCGACGGCTTCGGCATGACCAGCACAGACAACCTGGTGACCCTGCTGGATGCGGCAAAAACGGCGGAAGAAATTGTGGGCGGCCCCCGTGCCGCCATTCGTAACGCCGCACTCGGACTGGGTACGGAAGGCAGCAGCGGCCTCACCCTCGGAGTGTATGACGCACTCAATTTTAACTGGAACGGAAAAAAGATCAAAGTGCCCTTCGCGCCGGTATTGTTTCAGGCCGTGGAAAAACTCTCCGACACGGAAGTGTTATCCCAACCCTCTCTGGTAACGTTAGATAATGAAGAGGCCAACATCATCGTTGGCCAAGAGGTGCCCTTTATCACGAGCACCAGCACCTCCCGAACAGCTACCGGTAATATGGACTACGGTTCCTACGGCGGTTATACGCGTGTGGAACGGCAGGACGTAGGTATCAAATTGAAAGTCACGCCGCAGATATCCGAAGGAGACAATGTCATGCTGAGCTCCGAGGTGGAAATCTCGGATACCAACGCCACCTCCATCACCAACGTGGATATCACGGGGCCCACCACCAACAAATCCAAAGTAACTAATAAGACCCTCGTAAAGGACGGATCTACCGCGGTAATTGCGGGACTGATTCGTGACAGCGCTGTCCGCAAGCGTCAACCTCAGACGCCTATCCTCGGCGACCTGCCGGTGGTAGGCTGGCTGTTCAGTTCCCGCCAGACCAAGCGTGAAAAACAAAACATGGTCATGCTGGTGACGCCCTATATTATTAAGGAGGGCATGGACATCGACCGGTTGACCCATCACAAAATCAATGAATACTACGATGTTAATGTGGAAGAGTTGTTCAAGGGAGGATTTTTCGACCGGATTTTCCAAAAGTATGACTTGCGCAAGAACCACCGTCCGACCTTGGAACGTACGGAAGCGCTGAGCGGGCGACGCAATGAACAGCCCTTCCGGCGCGGGGATATTGAAAGGTAAGCATGGCAATAGAGAAAGAGTTGAAACTGGGAGAGATTCTTATTGCCGAAGGCTGGGTGCATAAGGAGCAGGTGGCGGAGGCGCTCGAATTGCAGAAGTTGCGGCCGAAGCGGGTGGGGGAACTGTTGCTGGACTTGGGGTATATAGAAGAAGAACATGTACTGCGGGCTCTGGGGATTCAGTTTGGCCTGGCATATGAACCCAATTTGCAGCAGCAGGTAGAATCCTCCCTGACCACCAAGGTTCCCATCAGTTTTATTCGTGAATACCAGATGGTGCCCTATAAACGAAACGGCGCGTCCTACCTGGTCGCCATCAATGACCCCATCAATCTGTTGCCACTTGATGATCTGCGCCTGCTCCTGGACGGTCCCGTAACTCCTGTTCTCTGCAGCAAGGAGAACATCCAATTTATCATCGATACCTATTTCGAGCAGCAGAGTGAAAACGCAGGGGAACTCATCGATAACATTGTGCTGAGCGGCGAGGAGGAAGGCAAAGTCCACACCCTCGACCACAGTGAATCTGAACGCGATCTGCTCGATTTGGCCAATGAAGCGCCCATAATCAAGTTGATCAACCTGATCATATCCGGGGCGGTGAAAGAACGTGCGTCCGACATTCACCTGGAACCATTTGAACATTCCGTCCGGGTGCGTTATCGTATTGACGGGGTATTGTACGAAAAGTTTACCGTACCCCGGGCGCAGCAGGCCGCCCTGGTCTCCCGTGTCAAGATCATGGCCAACTTGAACATTGCGGAGCACCGTCTGCCCCAGGACGGACGCATCAAGATACGACTCAGCGGCAAGGAAATTGACATCCGCGTCTCGATTATCCCCATTGCCCATGGAGAACGCGTTGTCATGCGTATTCTCGAGAAAGGGAACTTTACCTTCAGCCTCGAGGAACTGGGCATGGATGAACGCGACCACAAGACCATGGACCGCCTTATTACAAATTCCCACGGGATCATCCTAGTGACAGGGCCCACGGGTTCGGGCAAGTCCACCACCCTGTATGCGGCGCTGCAACGGGTGAATTCGCCGGACAAAAACATCATCACGGTCGAAGACCCCATCGAGTATCTGATCCCCGGCATCGGGCAGATTCAGGTGCGGCCCAAAATCGGCCTGACCTTTTCCGCGGGACTGCGCAGCATCCTGCGACAGGACCCGGACATTATCCTGGTGGGGGAAATCCGCGATACGGAAACCGCTGAAATGGCCGTGCAAGCCTCCCTGACAGGACATCTTGTTTTCGCGACCCTTCACACCAATGACAGCGCCGGCGCCATTACCCGTTTGATGAATATGGGCATCGAACCGTTCCTGGTCACTTCATCCACCATCGCCATTCAGGCGCAGCGACTGGTACGCAGAATCTGCAGCAACTGCAAGGAGGGATACGAACCGGACCCGGAAAGCCTGCGCGACCTGGGCGTTAACCTTGACGATCCACGGCTAAAACGGTTGCAT
This sequence comes from Candidatus Hydrogenedentota bacterium, assembly GCA_022710255.1. Taxonomy (GTDB): domain Bacteria; phylum Hydrogenedentota; class Hydrogenedentia; order Hydrogenedentales; family CAITNO01; genus JAAYBJ01. Next base: position 5,006 of record JAKLHG010000088.1, on the reverse strand, counting down.
CATGGTACCGGTTGTGAGAAATGCGCCTCCCGCGGTTATTTCGGGCGCAGCGGCATTTTTGAGCTGCTGGTGATGTCCGGCCGCATTCAGGAAATGGTGCTGCAGGGGGCCGATTCCAATGCCATCAAACGTGAAGCGCGGCGCGAAGGCATGCGTACCCTGCGCGAAGACGGGGCGGAAAAAATGCTCCGTGGCGAAACCACGGCGGAAGAGATTCTTCGGGTAACCCGTGACGAGGTGCTGGAATAATAAGGGCGGATCCCCATGGCAATTTATGAATATAAGGCCATCATCAAAAACACGGGGAAAACCACCCGCGGCGTCATCGATGCAGAGACCACGGCACAAGCCCGCCGGAAATTGCGGGAACAGGGCCTGTATCCCACCGAGGTAACCCAGGATACGTCCGGGTCAGACGGGGTCAACAAAGGGCTCAGCACGCGTTTCAGTAGCCGCGGGCGCGTTTCGGTCCGGGACATTGCGCTGATGACCCGGCAAATGGCGGTGCTGCTGCGGGCTGGCATGCCGGTACTTGAAGCCTTGAATGCCCTCATTGACCAGACCAGCCGGATGCGCCTGCGCGCAATCATTTACGAAGTGCGGGACAAGGTTAACAGCGGCAACACGTTCGGGGACTCCCTCGCCGGGCATCCCCGGGTCTTTTCCGATTTGTATGTAAACATGGTGCGGGCCGGTGAAGTGAGCGGCACCCTGGAACAAGTGCTGCTGCGCCTGGCGGATATTTTGGAGCGTCAGGCAAAACTGCGCTCTCAGCTGATTTCCGCTCTTGCCTATCCCATCTTTATGGCGATGTTCGCCGTCGCCATTGTGGTGTTTCTGGTGCTGATTATCGTACCCCGGCTGACCCGCCTTTTCGAGCGGGGCGGCACGGAACTCCCGGCTCTCACGAAGACGCTGATTGGTTTTAGTGAATGGATGGCCACGTACTGGTGGATCATTGTCCTCGCAGGGGTCTTGCTTTTCGGGGGATGGCGGCTCTATGTTTCCCGCCCGGAAGGCCGAAAAAAGTGGGACAAGTTGAAACTGAGTTTTCCTCTTTATGGCAAATTGCACCTGAAACTGGTGTGCGCACGTTTCGCTCGGACCATGGGGACCATGCTGCAAAGCGGTTTGACCGTTCTGCCCGCCATGGAAATTGTCAACCCCATTTTAGGCAACAGCTTCATCCAAAGTTGCATGGAAGACGTTAAAATAGGTGTACGTCGAGGGCGCGATCTGGCACAACCCTTGAAAGAGACCGGATTTTTCCCGCCCATGTTGATTCATATGATTGAACTGGGCCAGCGCAGCGGTGAGATTGAAAACATGTTGATACAAGTAGCCGACACGTTCGATGAGGATGTGCGCTTGACAATTGATGCGCTTGTTTCGTTGATTGAACCGATTATCATTATTTTAATGGGACTGTTTGTGGGTTTCCTCGTGTTGGCTATCTTGTTGCCGATTTTCCAGATGAGTTCAACCATAGGAGCAAAGTAAAAAATGAGCGACAAAGAGACCGCCCGTAAACATAGCGGCGTGCCTGCATCAGGGTTTACACTGATTGAGTTGATGGTGGTAGTCGCCATCATAGCCGTTCTGGCGACGACCGCCGGACTGTACCTGGGCACCGCACTGGATGACGCTGACGTTGCCAAGGCGCAAACGGAAATCAAAGCGCTGAAAGGTGCAGTGACCGCCTACATGCTCAAGAATAACCGCCGCCTTCCAGATTCCCTGGACCAGGTGGCGGAATACATGGACCCTCCGCAAATACCTGAGGACCCATGGGGCAACGCCTATCAGTACACCAAGGACGGGTCTAGAAAATTTACCATCGTTTCGTTGGGCGCGGATGGCGCGGCAGGCGGCAGCGACATTGACGCTGATCTTTCCAGCGATGAATTCTAGAGGACACTGCCCGCCCGGCTTACTCAAGCCCGGTACCTGTAAAGAAGTGGGCTTCACACTAATTGAGTTGACCGTGACCATACTGATCATTGGTGTGATTGCCGCTGTAGCCATGCCTCAGCTGGTTCCCCTGCTGGTTTTTTCGGAACTGGAAGGCCAAGCCCGCAAACTAACCCATTACGGTTCCGCGGTGATGGCCGAAGCGGCCTTGTTCGGCAGCGAACTCACGATATATCTGGATCTGGACGAGCAGCAGGTTTACGTGACGCAGACCATTTATCCCAGTGAGGAGGAGGAAGGCGAAGAGGAAATCGACTATTTGCACATGTTTTCGGATTTCCAGCGTACCAGTGAATATTCGTCCGAAGAACTGACGGACATGCTGGCGGGAGCTTCGCAGGGCGATTTGCGCGCGAGCAGTAATTTGCCGGAAGATTTTGACCCCGCCGAAGCGGACGCCCAGATGAAGGACAGCCTCGATTTACGGCATCAGCAGTTGATTTATAAACGCGCTAAGAATGTGATACAGGATGCCAGTTTCTTGAGTGAAATCGGCCCCCTCTTTGAAGAGGGTTTCGAGTTGTCCATGGCCGAACCGTACGAAGAAGAATTGACCGACCCTCTAGTGGAACGTATCAGGATGCCGGAGGGTATTCGTTTGGAAGAGATATACTTGAACGGAGAATCCGTCACGCGTGGTGTGTCGGAGGTACAAGTGACCAGTTTGGGGCTTGAACAACCCGTGGTACTGGTTATGTGCAACGAAGAGGACTGTTTTACGGTAACCTGGAACCCGTTGACGGGACGCGGGTCCATGGAACGAGGACGACTTTGATACGGAACATGTCTATCCGGATGCTTAACAGGAAATCTACCGTTTCAGGGTTCACTTTAATTGAAGTCATGGTGGCCTTAACCATACTGGCCGGCAGTATCTTTGTTCTCATGAACACGCACTATTCCGCCATGAACCTGCACGTGATCGCCGTAGATGAAGTTAATTCGCGGGTTCTCCTGGAGGGTGCCTTGGCGCGCGCTGAGATGGGTATCGCGGGCAAGGAACTGACCGGAGGGGGCGATTTCGGAACCCGCTATCCCGGTTATAGCTGGTCCTACGAGGCGTTGGAAGTCGGGGGGGAAGAGGGCAGCCCCATTTTAGCCGATACCGTGTTTTACCGGGTCACCACCACCCTGAACCGTCCCGATGGGGAAAGTACTACCTTGGAGTTCTTAACCTTCAGCAACGCCGAAATGCAAACCATGATGCAACCGGCACCCTGAAAGATACTTATGACGCCTATTGGCCGCCAGATCCATAACAACTCTCCCCGGCAGCGGGGATTCACCCTTCTGGAGGTGTTGATTGCGATTCTTGTACTGGCGGTGTTGGTGGGCATCGTGTTTACCGGATTTACCTCAGTAACGAATTCGATGGTGATGGCCCAAAGCGCCGCGGAAATGTTACGTTCCCGCCAGACAGCGTGGCGCACCCTGTCCTCGAGCGTTCAAGGAGTCTACGCGGACTCGGCATGCCTGCAGCCGGAATACCAGTTGCTTGGCACTTCAGCGGACGGGGCCTTTGGCCCTGCGGATACCCTGCGCTTCGCGACTTCGTTGCCCATGCGCGGCGCAAATGCCCTCCCGGGAATAACCAAAGTGGTCACCTGCTCCGTTGTGGACCGCAGTGAGGCGGGCGAAGACCTCATGAACTCGGTGCCGGTGGATGAAGAACGCCCGAGCGCAATACTGTTGATTCAGGAGGAACCTCTGATTCTGGAATCGGATGATTTTGGGGCCCCCTCGGACACGGATACCAGCAGTGTTTATGAACAGGGCATTCCTGTCGCTTCCATGGACATCCTGTATTTTGACGGTACACTGAATGAATGGGTGGAAGAATGGGATTCCTTGTCGCAGCGGCGCCTGCCGGGCGGTATTTGGTTCAAGATCAACTTTCCACGAAGTGAAGAAGAACGCCAGCAGGCTTTCGCGGAAGGCATCGACCTTCAGGAAAGCGCTGACCTCGAGTTTATGATGTCTTTGCCTCTGGGCAGGGAAGTTGAATTTCCCTTCCCCGATTTCAACAATTTACGGCTGGATGCTGATGAAGAAGAACTTGAGAAAGAAACATAGAATCCCCGGTGAATCCCCGGCGGCGAATCCCCAGGCAGGAGTTGCCTTGCTGCTGGCCGTGGTGTTTATCGCGCTGCTCAGTGCCATGGTGTTTTCCTTCTTATACGAAATGGAAGTGGACGCCGTGTTCGTGCAGAACCAGGGCGCCGATTTCCAGGCCCGGGTGGCGGCGAATTCCGCCGTGGTCAATGGAATGATGGTGCTTGCAGAGCAATACGCTTCCATGCTTGAATCGGGCATGCCTCCGGTGGACAGCGAAGTTGACGGTTCTCAATGGCATCTCGGTGCGGCATTTGAACCGCTGAATGAAGCGACCATGCGAACATCCATCGCGGACGAATTCGGCAAAATCAACTTGAACGCACTGTTGGTCTATGAAAATGGCCAGCCGACCCGCAACGATCCCCTTGTCAACGCCCTGCGTGAGTTTTTTCTGTTGCGGGACGATTCGGGTTATGATCCGGTGGATGCCATTATCGACTGGCTCGATTACAATGATGGGGACGCTGAAGAACCTGAGGGCGCGGAGAGTGAATTTTACCAGGGACTGGAAAATCCATACTCCTGCAAGAATGGGCCCATGACTTCCATTGAAGAACTGCTCCTTATCCGGGGCATTACGCCGGAACTCTATTTTGGAGACCCGGAACAGGAACAGGAGCCCCTTTCTGAATACCTGACCGTTCATGGAGACTGGCGCGGCCGCGTCAATGTCAACACGGCCAAGGTGGAAGTCATTGCGGCCATCCTGGCCGGCCAAGCCAACAACCCGGACCTGGGCGCCGCAGAGCAGATTTATGAAGAGGCGAGAATGGCCCCCATAGATAACGCCAGCCAGCTGCGCCAGTTTGTTCCCGAACAGCCGGTGGACACCTCCTCCGATATTCTGGATACGGAAAGAAGACCCAGAAACGCCGGTGGCAATATGGACCAGCTCAGAAGGCTGCAGCAGCGGCAACAAC
>JAKLHG010000879.1 GCA_022710255.1 Candidatus Hydrogenedentota bacterium | reverse complement strand
CCGCCTAAATAAAGGCGACGCGCCCCCTCCGTGACCGTCCGCTAGCGGATACGGGGCGCCAATCAGCGGACCTCAAGCCGGGGGGTGGCGATGACCCGGTGAGAGTAGCAGTCGCCTAGCGAAGCGGAAAAGCGCGTCTGACGCGTTTCCGCCGGGCGAATCACCAAAGGACAGACTACGCACGTAGACGCCCATGTGGAAGCACCTTCGGACGCGGGTTCGATTCCCGCCGCCTCCACCATTGCCTTGAATGCAACGACGCCCTCCCGGGCAGCCGGCCCGGGAGGGCGTTTCGCGTTTCGGCCTTTCCCCGCTCCTGCCGCGCCTTGATGTCGGAGCCGTGACAGGCGCACAGTAGTCAGACGTTCCCGGTGTTTGAGGCTTCCAAATCTGGAGGGACAGACGTGCCGATTCGGTGTCTGATGCGATGCGCTCCCATGCTGGTCCTGCTTGGAGTCACGCCGGCGTTGCCGGCCGCGGCCGATGCCGCCTCCGGGTATCGCTGGGTCAAGATCACCCTGGAGGCCCCGTTCGCGCCGCGTGACGGCGCCGGCGCCCTGGTGTACAAGGACCGGATGTGGCTCATCGGCGGCTG
>JAKLHG010000878.1 GCA_022710255.1 Candidatus Hydrogenedentota bacterium | reverse complement strand
CAGGGGAAAGATGTGCCCTGGGCTAATAATGTCGCGGGGTGTGGCCTTGGGATCGACGGCGGCTTCGATGGTCCGGGCGCGGTCCCCCGCAGAAATGCCGGTGCTGACGCCGGTGCGAGCCTCAATACTGATAGTGAAACCGGTGCCGTAGGGCGACTGATTGTTCGACACCATCATCGGCAGCCCCAACTGATCGACGATATCGGGGCTCATGGCCAGACAGATCAGGCCTCGCCCGTGGGTGGCCATAAAATTGATGGCCTCCGGCGTCACCAGTTCAGCTGCCATGCAGAGGTCGCCCTCATTTTCCCGGTCTTCGTCATCGACCAGGATAATCATCTTCCCAGCCTTGATGTCCTCTACAACTTCCGCTATCGAACTGACTGCCATATCACCCTCTTTCCGAAAAAACCAGGCACACGCCACGTCTTTCCATTCTCAACGAATACTTTCAATAACATCCCGGTGTGCAATGCAAATCCCGGACTTTTACAAAAAACCGTGCTCAGCGAGAAAAGTCGGATTGATCCGGCTCTGCATCCCGCCACCGGCCGACTTTTCGGCCAATAATTTTTCAACGTATTTACCGATCATA
>JAKLHG010000877.1 GCA_022710255.1 Candidatus Hydrogenedentota bacterium | reverse complement strand
AACCGCAGATTATCTCCGTGCTGGCCGATGGGGGCGCCGACTTACTCGCCCGCGACGCGCTGGGAAACACGGCCCTGCACCTGGCGGCCCGCGCCAATGATGTGTATACGACTTCCATGCTCGTAAAACGGGGCATCCCGCTTACCGCCGTGAACGAAAGGAAATACACCCCGCTGCATGAGGCGGCCGAAAAAGGCAACCTGGAAAGCGTCCGCGCCCTGGTGGAACTGGGCGCGGACCCGCTGTATACTCCCCCGGGAGATACTTATTTTCCGGCCTATGTTGCCGCAGGCCGCGCAAAACAATGGGAAATCACCGCCCTGTTCCGCAAAATGGGGCATAACGATAATCCATTCATAAATGCCGGATTAGGGGATATGGGCGCGTTACAGGAATATGCCGAAAACGACCCCAGTCAATTGGAACGGATATCGCGTACCAATAATACGCCCTTGTTCGCCGCCGCAGCGAATAATCAGCTGGAAGCGGTGAAGTTCTTGCTGGACCATAACGTTTTGATCGCTCCGATTTTGGGGGGCGACCTTCCCCAATTCGCGGCCCTGAGAAAGGGGTATAAGGACATACTGCTGGCCTT
>JAKLHG010000876.1 GCA_022710255.1 Candidatus Hydrogenedentota bacterium | reverse complement strand
AAAGCATTACGAGTGGTCCCGAGTTTATCAGAGTGGCGGAAGAAGTGTCGCGTCAAAAACCAGTGGTGATTCTGAAAGCGGGCACGACCGCCGCTGGCGGTAAGGCAGCTTCTTCGCATACGGGCAGTCTTGCAGGCGCTGACATTGCCTATGGCGCTGCCTTCAAACGTGCAGGCGTGGTGCGTTCGGACGATTTCGAATCGCTCTTTGATTTTGCCACGGCGCTCTCAATGCAACCGCTGCCCAAGGGCAACCGGGTTGCTGTAATCACAAATGCCGGTGGTCCGGGCATTATGGCCGCTGACGCCGTAGAGACACTGGGCATGAAACTGGACCCACCTACGCCGGAAATCGCTCAGGACATCATGTCCAATCTGCCTGCGGCAGCAAGTGTTGGCAATCCGATAGACGTACTTGGCGATGCCGCTCCTGACAAGTATGCCATGGCGCTGGAAAAGATATTGGCGGACCCGAAGATAGACGCCGTGGTTGTTATTTTAACCCCGCAGGCCATGTCCGATCCGGATGCCACCGCAGATGCGATCATCAATGCTGCGAATGGTGAAAAACCTGTTCTGGCATGTTTTATGGGCGGCTCGCAAG
>JAKLHG010000875.1 GCA_022710255.1 Candidatus Hydrogenedentota bacterium | reverse complement strand
ATGGGCTAGGTTTTGGCGCCGAACAGTTTCGCGGGATGCACCTGTTTGATGCTGGCCACGCCCGGCACGGTGCGCAGGGTCGCGGCGACCCGTCGCGCCCCGTCGTCCTCGGTTGTTTCGAACACGAAATCAAAGAAGGTGTCGCCATTGTCGCCCGGCCGGTACTCGGCCCGGGTGATGCTGATGTTCATCGGGCGGATGGCGTTGGTGATGTCGGCGAGCACGTTGGGGCGGGGGCCCAGGGTGACGCGCATGCCGACTTCGCGGGTGACGCCGCCCAATACGCCGTCCCAATGCGCCTCCACGATACGGTCGGGATCGCGTTTGGTGACGCCGAAATGGGAACATTCGGCGCGGTGTACCGTGATGCCGGGGCTCTTCGTGATGTAGCCGATGATCGGGTGGCCCGGCATGGGGTTGCAGCACTTGGCGAACTGCACCGCGATGCCCTTGTGCCCCTCGATGCGGATCAGCTTGTGGCGCGTCGCGTCGTCCACCTCGCGCACCGCCTCCGGCCGCACGGGCAGGCGCCCGGGTGGTGGGCCGTCCGGGGGCGGGTTTCGGGCTTCTTCGCCTCCTCCAGGGGGGGGAGCTCGCCCAGCT
>JAKLHG010000874.1 GCA_022710255.1 Candidatus Hydrogenedentota bacterium | reverse complement strand
CCGGTCCGTCCTCCTCTTCCATCGACGCGGGACGGCCATCGTTGCCGGGAACACGGACCGTTACACCCGAAATCCTGTTCTGGCCCAGCCAGATAAACAGGACCAGCAACGCCGCGGGCACGCAAATCAAGAACGCTGCCGCGCCCATATATTTTACATATGAGGAATGAACTGCCACGATATTGTCCCGGTATTTTCGAAACACATTACAGATTGAACAGCGCCTATACTATACAGAGAAGCGCCGAACGGATAAAAACTCCCTTGATTCCCGCATGCCGTTTTGTTACAGTGCATGCCGTTTAAACGAACAGGCAGACCTCCAGCACGGACGCCGCCCGAAACCCGGCCATGGGACAACGTTCCCGTTTGTATCCGGATGTTATAGGACGTATGGGACCTATGAGCCATATTGGAATCGTAATGCTTGAATTTATACAATTCTATCCGAAAATCGCTCTATAATTTGATTTGCCCTTATGTCATACTGACAATAGACTGTTGTACGTTGCGTAGGCACTATAATACTTCGGGAGTAACCTCATGACACAGTTGCAAGTAATGCTTGGCTTTGACATGGAAACGGATATCGGCAGTTGGACGCCCT
>JAKLHG010000873.1 GCA_022710255.1 Candidatus Hydrogenedentota bacterium | reverse complement strand
CCGCGTTGTCATAGACATAGCCAAAGGAATGCTGCAAGGCCCCCAGATTATTTCTACGCTCCGCGCCCGTCAATCGGTCCCGGTTGTCATAGCCGTAGGTCCAGTAACTGGCATCGTTATGATCCACCCGCGTGATATTGCCGCCGTCATTCAGCGTGTAGTCCAAGCCGAACAACACCGCGTCCGTAGACGCGTCCTTGTGTTGAATCGACGTCAGCCGGTTTTCCGTATCATAGCCGTATTCCGTGCGCGTGCCGTTCGGATGGGTGTACTGGGTGCGCTGGCCCAGGGCGTTATACGCGAAGGTCCACACCTTACTGCCCGGCGCCGTGATACTCGCCAGTTCGCCCCGGGCCGTGTAGGTGTAATTCGTCGTGTGGCCATTGTACTCCATCATAATATTTATACCCACTCTGAATGATCACAAGTATACGATAGGGTTAGCAACATGTCAATCATAAAAAAAAGTCAATCGAAGAAAGTTTTGGGGCGACTTCCGAGGGTTCCGGACTCCTTATTTCGTAGTCTGTCCCTGAATTACCCTAGCCTATGTACTCTGGAAAACCCTCGCACAACGGTGCCGTCAGGCGGGGCTGGGTGACGAACCGA
>JAKLHG010000872.1 GCA_022710255.1 Candidatus Hydrogenedentota bacterium | reverse complement strand
ACAACGACCCGACGAACCGTAACAACAACAACGGCTTTCGTTGCGCGAGCACTCCCCAAGTCCGGAGCCGCGGCCTTCACGGACGCCGCGGGCGCGCATGGGGAAGTCCAGGCCGGGTCCTGGTCGGACGGGCGCTTCTGTCTGTCACGGCCGAATACACAACAGGCGGCGCGGTGTCGGTAGCCGCGATGCGAAAACGCCGCGCCGCCCTACGTAAGGAAGGATGAAGTGTGAAGGATGAAGGATGAAGGTCCCGACACTCTATACCCTATACCCTAAACCCTATACCCGAAACCCGACACCCGAAACCCGAAACCCTTATCCTTGTGATAAGATACACGGTATCAGCGCACAGAGGACGCGCCGCCAAGGCGTATTGACGCCGATAAAAGGACATGCCCATGTTTGGAAGGAATGAGGCGCAGAGTGACGTTCAGCAGGAAGGGCTCGTAACGTCGTATCGCCGCGTAATGCGCGCCAATGAATTTACCAGGGAAGAACTGTTCTGGGATATATGGCCGGAGTTTATATCGGGAAAACTGTTCGCCGAGCCGGGCAACTTTCTGTTCATCAACCCGAAGGACGGCACGGTGATGGGGTTGGTGCCTGCG
>JAKLHG010000871.1 GCA_022710255.1 Candidatus Hydrogenedentota bacterium | reverse complement strand
CACTGAAAGTAGACGGAGAAACTGTTATTGTGGATAATATTCTTGGCTGGGCGGAAGAGCATAAAGCCCGATGGTGACTCGTTGTTGATTCCATTGATACCATATTTACAATGTATCGCCATTAAGACAAAGTATTCCACCACCGTCATTGCGAGGCACGAAGCAATCTGGTTTTGCGAGACGACATAGTGTTTGTTCAGATTGCTTCGTACCTCGCAATGACGAAGGTAGATTCGGTTTGTATGTAATTTTGGTTGCGGATAACACCCGCATTAATATTTATTGGGTTGAGGAACGTACTATGAAATCGAGATGTATCCTTATTGCCGGAATATTGCTCTACCTGTTCGCACTCGGCATGATGTCCTTGCCATCCATGCTGCATCTGAATCACACACCCGTTGAAGTGCCGGTATCAGAGGAACGTATGAGCACGGGCACACTATGGGAGGCGGGAACACCCCATGCTGTAATACTGATAGGCCACGGAGTCACCTCGAACCGGGGCATCATGGCGCTGCTGGCGAAGTCTTTTGCGTTGAATGGCTATGCAGCGCTTGCCTTTGATTTCTGGGGGCACGGCGAGTCCCGGGAACGCTTTGATTGGAATG
>JAKLHG010000870.1 GCA_022710255.1 Candidatus Hydrogenedentota bacterium | reverse complement strand
GGTTAGCATTGGCCGATCAGGAGGCTTACCTAAAGTGCTTCAATGGGGCCGCCGATTTTCATCGGCGGAAATCACAGGAGCGGCTCGCACGGGCGCGGATATAAAGCAGGCTTCAATGGGGCCGCCGATTTTCATCGGCGGAAATGTGGAAGTGGACGGAATACGGCAGCGAGATCAAGGATGGCTTCAATGGGGCCGCCGATTTTCATCGGCGGAAATGCCGGATGCTTGACAGAGACGGCGCACACGTTGCAGGATTGCTTCAATGGGGCCGCCGATTTTCATCGGCGGAAATACCCCGTCTGTAATCCAAAACTCATTTTCTTCCCCATTGCTTCAATGGGGCCGCCGATTTTCATCGGCGGAAATGCCAGAACTCCGGGTGCTGGCCGCACCAGTCGTGCTTGCTTCAATGGGGCCGCCGATTTTCATCGGCGGAAATCCCGACTGGTTTGCCCACTGAATTTTACTGCGTCCGGCTTCAATGGGGCCGCCGATTTTCATCGGCGGAAATGGTTAGCATTGGCCGATCAGGAGGCTTACCTAAAATGCTTCAATGGGGCCGCCGATTTTCATCGGCGGAAATCACAGGAGCGGCTCGCACGGGCGCG
>JAKLHG010000087.1 GCA_022710255.1 Candidatus Hydrogenedentota bacterium | reverse complement strand
GGAATACATGCGAATTATTTGGGCGGCTGTGAACGCGGGGGAGGGATGGGGCGTAGTCCTTTTTGTGGCGCACCATGGAAGGTACGCCTACGGAATACATGAGAATTGTTTGGATGGATATGAACGAAGGGGAGGCTTGGGCGTTTGTCCCTTTTTGGCGCACCATGGAAGGTACGCCTACTGAATACATGCGAATTGTTTGGGCGGCTGTGAACGCGGGGAGACCGAGTAGCTTTCTTTGGGGAGACAATACCCTGCTTTGGACAAAAACGGTCTGGATTGATTATTGTGCGGTTCAAGGATTTCTGATACCATTTACCGTCCATGCTTCTAATGGCAGGTCTCAAGCAAAGTAAATAGGCGGGCTGCCGGAGGCATTGCCATAACGGTGAGATTCCAGAGGATTCTTGCGGAAGCGAGGGGAGGGGGCAAGTGTTGCGGTTCGTTGATTCTTGTTTCGTATGAAGTTGGATACTGTGCGTGCAGGAATATGAATATGACCGATTATAAAGACCCGCTGATGGATGATGATCCTTATATTGACGTCGTCTGCCTGTCTTGTTTCAAGGAGTTAAAAATACCTGTTCAATACGCAGGTGCTTCTGGGCGCTGCAAGTACTGCGGCGCCCACATTGACGTCCCCCATGTGAGCGGTGTGAGCAGCCAGACCCGGCGGGACGCCAAGGTTCGTGATAAAACCGGCACTGGCGCCCCCGGGGGGGGCTCTTCCGTTTATACATCCATATCTGAGAACGTGGCGTTTCTTATCAGTCTGGCGATGGCTGCCGTTATGAGTATCGTCTGGAGCCTGATTCTTTTGCCGAAAGAGGGTGAAAAAACACTCGTTCTCTTGTTCGCCGTGCTTTCCTGTCTGGTTATACTGGCCCTCGCATTTTTTGTTTTTGGGGGAAAGTCATCCGCTCGTGCTTATTTGAGACTGGGATTAAAAGAGGAAAACCAACATAACTTGCCTCTTAATGTTTTGTATGGAATCTTACTGACACTCGCGCTATCCCACCTGGTTCCCATCGGCCCGTTTGTACTTAACGTACTTGGACTATACGCAAAAGCGCTTACAGCGCACGCTTTGGCGATTAATTTCCTTTGTTTCAGCCTGTTTCCCCTTGTCGTAAACACTCCCATTAGAAAAGGCAACTTATGGGTATTGGCGGCAACCTTTATCATGTATGCAGGCTTGTTTGTCTACACCTACTTTTCCAGTGCAAAGGCGTCGGGCTTCTCCACGTTTAACGTTTATTACTTCATTGAGATTTTCGGGTTCGCGCCCTTTCTCTACTGGGCGGTGTCCGGCGTTATCTATATCTTGTCCATGGCGGCGCTATTCGCCTGTTGGAGACAAAACAGATAATCAAAACGCCCTGTTCGTGCTCACGCGAAAAAACAGGGAAGAATGGGTTCTGTTTTCTCCGGGAATCATCGACCGGCCGTCCGTAACGACTCCGGAGTTTGGCGTCACATAGAGTTGAAGACGCTAATAGCCATCCCGTTCCATCAGCACCTTCGCCAGTTGATCTTCCGTCATACGGGGATACTTGACCTTCCTGAGGTATTTGTTAACCGTAGCGAGGTCAAATGCATCGGGATCGAACCCGCCGCCAAGCCATACCATTATGGGTTCATATTCCTTATGACTGGGGTCTTGAATGATTTCAAGCAGGTCCGCATATCCCCCGATACCGCCGCAATCTTCCGGTGGACAGGCTCCGGAACCGTCAAGGCATTCCGCGACACGCTTCGGTGGCGTGGTTGATTTATGTATCTTTTCTACCGTTATCGTGTGGTCCCAGGAATCGCCGAAATCATATTCATAGTAAAAACGTGTATTTTCCTTGGGCGCCACTACCCTAAGAACAGCCTCTTCCTCGTCTAAATTCTCACTGTCTGTATCCAATTCGTCGCAGGTTAGCAGATCGGTATAAAACTTGTTCTTGATGATGAACTGATGGAGGTGGCTGTTTGTCCATCCCATAGCCACTTGGATAATGGCGTGAAGAAGTCCCAGATTCATATCGCCTCGCACCAGGACCCTGCGCCAGATGGGGAGGTCCGATAGGGTTATCATCAACTCGTACATAGGAACAGTCATTTCGGGCGGGGGACTCCATTTTTTAGTGGGCACAGGGGACTTCCTTATTTTTGAAATATGTTTCCGTTGAGATCTGTCGCATTACAGCTTCCGTCGGACAAAATCATTGATAATCGGCCCGGTCGGTCGTTCCGGCTTCGGCAGATCACTCCAGTATAGCATCAAGTGCCTGTTGCACGGAGGCATATTCCATGCGCTTCCCCAGCAAGGCCGGCCACGCTGACCGTTCCAGCACATCGCGAACCGGGCCCTTGACCGCAGCCAGGGCGAAGGTGATGCCGGCGTCCTGGTAGGCGTCTATAAGCGCTCCAAAGGATTGGACCGCACAGCCGTCAATGTCGTTTACGCCGGAGAAATCCATCAGTATCCAGCGCAGGCCGGGTTTTTCATGCACCGTCCTGCGCAACAGGTCTTCCAGAAACGCCATATTCGCGAAATACAGGGAGGCGTCCACACGCAGGATGAAGACACCGGGAAAGGTCGCCGCTTCGGGATAGCGCTTGATATTGCGGAATCCCAGGCCGGGGTTCACGTATCCCAGTTCCGCGGTATGAGGGTGGGCGCTGCGCCAGATAAACACCAGCAGGGCAAAAACCGTTCCGGAAAACACGCCGATTTCTATGCCGAAAGAAAGGGTCACGATAAACGTGAGCAGCAGGCTCAGGCCGCTGCTGCGTTTCAGTCTGAATAGCGCGATTGCTCCCCGGACATCCACCAGGTCCACCACCGCGGCGATGACAATGGCGCCCAGTACCGCGTTGGGCAGGTAATGGAAAAGGGGCGTGAAGAATAGCAGGGTCAACAGGATCAGTGCGGCGGTTATAAAAGAGGCCATGCCGGTCCGGGCGCCGGCCTGATAGTTGACCGCTGTGCGGGAGAAACCGCCGGTGACCGGATAACCCCCCGTGATGGCAGCGGCAAGGTTTGCCATCCCCAGCGCGCGCAGCTCCTGGTTGGCGTCCACGCGGTACCGCTCGCGGGCGGCGATAAGCTGACTGATGGATATGGATTCCACGAAGCCCACCAGCACGATGATTAACGCGGCAGGCAAGAGGGCGGGGACCAGGCCAGGGTCCAGTCCGGGCAACAGCAGCCGGGGCAGGCCGCGGGGCACTTCGCCGACGATGGCGATTCCCGCAAGGTCCAGCCTGAACAAACGCACTGCGGCGGTGGCCGCGATTACCAGGAGAAGGGCCGAGGGGAGTCGGGGCCACCGTTTCTTGAGCAGAAGCAGGGCGCCGGTGCCCGCAAGGCCGAACAGCAGTGTGGGCGGGTGCACCTCGTGTAATCGGGCCGCCAGTTCGGCCAAGGTGCCGATGATGGAGTGATGGGAATGCAACGGGACGCCGAGCACATGCTTCATCTGGCTGAGCGCGATAAGAATGGCGGCGGCGGAAGTGAGACCGCTGATTACCGCATGGGACAGAAAGTTGACCATAAAGCCGGCGCGAAACAGGCCCATTACCACTTGGAGTAACCCGACCATCACGCACAGCGCCAGCACGGCTTCAGTGTATTCGGGAGAACCCGGCGCGGCAATCTCACGGCATTGCGCGTATATGATCATGGAAATAATGGCGACAGGCCCCACCGCAAGATGCCGGGACGAGCCGAAAATGGTATAGATGAAGAGCGGGACCGTGGAGGCGTACAAGCCTATCACCGGCGGCAATCCGGCCAGGGCCGCATAAGCCATCGCCTGGGGTACCAGCATCACGGCGACAATCAGGCCCGCGGCCAGGTCTTTTCGCCAGTCTTCCTTCCTGTAGGCCCGGAGCCATTCAAAGGCGGGTAGTATCCGGCCGAGCATGGGTTTTCCTTGACGTTCGGAGCGGTTATAAACCCGTCCGTTCTAACACGTAGAGCAGTCCGGCCATGGCCACGGACACGGGAATGACAAGTATCCAGGGATTGACTTTAAACAGTTGCGGGAAGGTAAGGGGGCCGAAATTACCCTTGTTCAAGATGGGCGTCAGCTTCGGGTAGACGGCGGCAAATACCGCGGCGCCGGCCAGCATGCCGAGCACACCGCCAATCAGCGCGTCAAGCGCCCCGTGACCGACGGCGCCCACAGCCGTGCCCGGGCAATACCCCAGGGTGCCGAAGCCGATGCCGAAAATCAACGCGCCCGGAAGGGTTCTGCCGATGCCGCCCGGCTTGGGGTGAAGTTGGGCCAGCCCCAGGCTGCGCAACACGTGCACACCCAGCATGCCGGTCACCATGGCGGACAGCATGACCTTTACCACGGTAAAGTCTTCCAGCAGGAGCTGCTTGATGATGACATCGTAATAGGTCACCCCGCCCTTTTGAAGCAGAAAGCCGAAGCCGATGCCGACCAGCAGGCCCAGGAACAATTGAAGGCGATTATTGGATCGTATGGTTTGCAACATGACTGGTCTCCCTTAACCGATGACCCGGTAAATCAACATGGCCGTGACAATACCGCCGACAAAGAAACCGGCGGCGGCAATCCAGCCGCTGACCGCCAGCTGCAGCGTCCCGCTGATCCCGTGACCGCTGGTGCAGCCGCCCGCCCAGCGCGCGCCGAAAGCCGCGCAGAATCCGCCCAATATGGAGACGGCCAATCGCGGGATACTCCCGGTGCCAAAGGCGGCCGCCCAGGTGTCGGGAACAACGCTCCACTGGAACTGGCCCGACAGCACAGAGGCGACAAAGGCGCCTATCAGGATGCCGGCCACCAGCATCCATTCCCAGTCGATTTGGGGAACAAACTCTTTGTAATAGGGTTTATCGTTGACCTTGCCGCCGCGGAACAGCCGCTCCAGCAGGCCCGCGCTGCGCGCGAAGGCCGTGGAGCAGCCGATGGGTTTGTCCGACAGGAGAAAGGTGAGCCAACTCAAAATGCCGATGCCGATGCCTACGGCGTAAGGGGACCATCGGTCCATGGTCAAGAATTCCATAATAAAGCTCCTTTTAATAGGCCGTTCGAGGGCCGTGGGGCAGGGCGCAAGTGGCGCATTTGCGCGTGAGGCCCGCCGAGGTCCATCCCACCATGCCGCCCGCCATCACCATCAGGTTTTTAACGCCGTGCTGCTGCAGGATACTGCCCGCGGTGGACGCCCGGGCGCCGCTCTTGCAGACCAGCACCGTGGGCACATCATCATCCAGTTCCCCAAAACGTGTTCGCGTTTCCGGAACCGGCATATGCACGGCGCCTTCAATGTTGCTTTCCTTATATTCATTCATGGCGCGCACATCCAGGAGGCGCATCCTGGACGCGCCGCTCTCGCAGGAGTTCTGCACTTCACGAATCGTGATGGTCGGGATGCGTTCAATGGGCCTGCCGCCCGTTATCCAGGGATTCATGCCGCCCGCAAGATACCCCACAACATTGTCCAGACCGACGCGGCGCAGCATGATTGTCAATTCCGGCACCTGCTCATCCGAAGCCGGGATGAGGACGATGGGTTGGTCCGGAGGCAGAAGCCAGCCGGCAAAGGTGGAGAAGTTATGTTTGGCGTCAATGTTCCAGGCGCCCGGGATGTGGGCGCCGCCAAAAGCGGAATAGTCGCGCGGGTCGAGGAGGGTATGCTTCGTGTCCAGCAGTTTCTCCAGCGCAGCCGGCGTCAAGCGTTGCGGCGTGGGCAGGTCCGAAAACACGGCCGGACCCCGGCGGTTGATTTCGGAACAGCGGGCGAAATGGTCGGGCGCTTCCGGCATGCCGCTGAGCAGCGCCTTTTTGAAGGCTTCTTCAGTCTTGTGCTGCAGCGCGGGGTTATGACGCAGCTCGTAACCGATGGTACTCACCCGCATGGCGCCCATCGCCTTCCCGCACAGGGAACCCGCGCCGTGAGCCGGATACACCAGGCACGACTCGGGCAGTTTCATGATCTTATTCTGGAGGTTGCTGTACAGGCTGGACGCCAATTCATCGCCTCGTCCGGGGAACAGGTCCGGGCGGCCCACATCGCCGACAAACAGCGTATCCCCTGAAAACAGAGCGAAAGGCTCACTACCCCGCGAGGTGTCCGTCACCACATAGCAGATACAGTCGGGCGTATGGCCGGGCGTGTCCAGCACCTCAAAGCGCATGTCTTCCAGGTCAAAACTATCCCCTTCCTTTACCGAAACATGACCATAGGCGCACTTGCCCGATTTTGGCGCGTAGAGGGTTGCCCCGGTACTTTTCGCCAGTTCCATGTGCCCTGAAATAAAATCCGCATGAAGATGGGTTTCCAGAATATGCGTAATCTGCAGCCCCATTTTGCGTGCCGCCTGAATGTACACTTCCACATCGCGGCTCGGGTCTATGATGGCGCACGTGGTCGTGCCCCCCACCAGATAGGACAAATGGGCTATCCCGTCTACATAAAACTGTTCCACATACATTAAACATCTCCTTCTTGGTTAAGGCCATGCCGGTGCGATACCGTAAAAACATCTGGGCCCGGGCCCAAAAAAAGTTCAAGAAAAGGCCACATGAGAAATTAAACGGCGGCCACCCGACCCGTTGAACCGTATTTTTGCTGCGCAAGCCTTCTTTCCAATACTAAACTACCCAGATTCGGCTGTCTAATTCAAGTAATTCCCCGCGAGGAAGGAAACGGGCGGAACTGCCGTTCACGAATCCACGGGTTCCGGCGCTTTCTCCACAGGGTGATTCCAAGCCATGCCAAAGGACCAGACGAGGGAATACCTTTTATATCGCTCTCAATTAACGTCACCTATTCCCGGGAACGCCGCTCCCCAGAGCGGCTATTGACAACTTGGTGACAACCCGTTCCCAAACTCCATTAACGCCCTTACCCATCCTCGTTCCTAAATTCCATTTGGGAACGTAATCTCTCTTGAAATTCTATTTCCGTTTCGGGTCTGTTCATCCGACATAGTTCCGTGCTAGATCGGGATTGTGAAGTGGAACTTCGCACCCATGTGTGCTCCCAAGTGCAACTTCGGAGCGAGCACTATAGCAGACCTATGGCATGGCCTGGACCCGGCAAAATATTTGCTTCCCGCTGCCGTTTTGATACCATATCGGTATTTTGATGTGTTGAGATTTTGCGGAAAAACAGAGTGAAGACCAATACCCATTACAATATTTCAAAGGTTTGGAGAGGGCGTGAGAATGAAACTAGTCCTTGTGAATATGGTCATATTGTGCGGTTGCCTTGCCGGAATCGGGTGTGGGGGAGATGCCTTGGCTGCTGAGGCGGCGCGTCCCGCGCTCGTGTTAAAAGAAAAGACTATTCTTGAAAAACCGTCACCCTTGCGCGGGGCTTTTTATGTGAACAAGACCGGTATCGAGATGATGACCTATGGTGCCCGGTCGGCGGACAATGGCCGCACCTGGGTGCAACAGGCGCCCCAGCCGGATTTTACGACCGGCCTGCCGGAGAATTATCGACGCAGTCCTTATCCCGGTTTTGTGGACCCGGAGAAGGGGGCGCTGTTGACCGTCATGCTGGCCATGGACCGGGAGGATGTGGACCGGGCGATAGATGAGCCGAAGGAAACGGCCACGGACAGCTATATCCGCTACCGGGTTTCTCTGGACGGGGGGAAGACCTTCCTTTTTGATGAGCCGGTTATTCAGGAGGGGGCCTATGATTTCAAGCATCCCCTGGAAGGGCTGTACCTGGGAAAGAACGCTATTTTTCTGGGCGACATGGGCTGCCGGCCGATTCGCACCAAGCAGGGGCATATCATCGTTCCCACCCAGATGACACTCCTGAATGCCGAAGG
Organism: Candidatus Hydrogenedentota bacterium; assembly: GCA_022710255.1. Classification (GTDB taxonomy): domain Bacteria; phylum Hydrogenedentota; class Hydrogenedentia; order Hydrogenedentales; family CAITNO01; genus JAAYBJ01. The sequence continues at coordinate 2,909 of JAKLHG010000087.1, read as the reverse complement.
AACACTGGAAACCTTTGAAAGCGGCTGGGACTATTACCAGTGCCTCATGCTCATCGGCACGTGGAAGGACGACCACCGCTTATCCTGGACGGTGTCCGAGCCGATCCCGGCGGACCCGGAGCGGACCGTGCGCGGCCTGTATGAACCGACCCTGGCGGAGATGCCTGATGGACGCATCCTGTGCGTCATGCGCGGCAGCAACGGCCTCAAAAAGGACCCTGAATATAGACTGCCCAGTCACAAGTGGTACTGCGTTTCCACGGACGGGGGCTTTCATTGGAGTAAGCCGGAGCCGTGGCGGTACAGCAACGGGAAGGAGTTCTTTTCCCCGTCCAGCATGTCCCAGATTATTCAGCACAGCAACGGGCGCTATTTCTGGATTGGCAATATCAGTCCCGCCAACTGCCAGGGCAACGCACCGCGCTGGCCGCTGGTGGCGGGGGAAATAGATCCCCGGAGTATGATGTTGATAGAGGAAAGTGTTATTACCCTTGATACCCGGGGAGACGCGGACTCGGAGGGGCTGCAGCTGTCCAACTTCTACGCCTTTGAAGACCGGCAAAGCGGTGATATCCACTTGCCGATGCAACGCTGGAAGCCGACGGATGTCTATGAGTGGGTGCTGTACCGGGTGGGTGTGTGAGTGTGCGGCGTACAACGCAGAGGCGCAGCGCCGTATGTTAGCATGGCCGCTTGTTGTTGCGGGTGAATTCAGGGTGTGTGTTTTGACCCCAAGACGCGGAACTAAAAACAAGGATACCTTATGATTACTTCTTCCAGTTCTTGGCCGGCGCGGTATGCCGGATATATCGTATTGGCAGTGGGTTTGTTTTGTGCCTTTGCGTCCCGGGCTACGGATGGTACCCAACTGACGGGTATCGGGGCCGTCCAACAAGGCACTTGCGGCACCGGGGTGGCCAGTCCACAGGATAGCACCTGGGTCTTGCTCAACCCTGCCGGTATTCTCGACCTGGGTTGCCGTCTTGATATCAGCATGGAAGTGTTCGCCCCGGACAGGCATAACCAGCCTCGCGGGTTGTTCGCGAACCCTCTCGCGGGCGATATGGACGACACCAGCATGTTCATGATACCGTCCATGGGCTACAGTCGTGCCTGCAGCGGCGGGGAGTCCGCCTGGGGTATCGGCCTGTACGGTGTCAGCGGCATGGGGGTGGAATACAGCGCGTCCCGCGCCGTGTTGCCCCGCCTTTTCCTGAAAAACTATGATCGGCGCACGGAATACAGTGTGGCCCAGATGGTATTTGCCTATGCCCATGCGCTGGGTGACACCGGGTGGTCTGTGGGTATTGCGCCCCGCCTGAACTATTCCATGTTCAAGTCCGACATGCTGACCCTGAATTTCTCGGAGACGAAGGGCGGCAACCACTGGGACGACGCTTATGGAGCGGGCTTCTCCCTCGGCCTGTACAAGCGCTGGGAGCGTTTCGGGGTCGGGATGGCCTATACCTCCCGGCAATGGATGACCGAGTTCAACGACTATGATGACCTTTTCTTCGCGTCCATGGACCTGCCGCAAATGATGCAGGTGGGCGTTGCCTATGATCTCACGCCCCGTCTTGAAGTGGTGGCCGACTATAAATGGATTGACTGGTCCGGTATCGGTCAGATAGGCGCCGAACCCATCCGGGGTGGTTTCGGCTGGCGGGATCAACATGTCATCAAGACGGGAGTCAACTGGTACGCCCTGCCCGGGTGGACCTTTCGCGCGGGATTTTCCCATGCCCAATCGCCCATAGATGAACGGCATGTATTCGCCAATGCCCTGTTTCCCGCCGTGACGGAGGATTCGGTCGCGGCGGGGGTGTCCTGGAACGTGTCCGAAACATCGGGCATCCATGTCACCTTCACGCATACCTTTGAAAATACCCTTACCGACAACGGCCGCGGCGACCTCTTTTCCGTGCTTGGAAAAGGGTCCAAAATATCCCTGGAAGAGAACGAAATCACCGTCCAGTACAGTTACACCTTTGCCGCCGGAGCGCGTGCAAACAGACGTCTGGAATGGCAGCGGGAAGAATATGCAAGAGAGAACGCAAAAGAAAGGTCTTGAGGACAGCATTTCCGCAGTCGTATCGTCTTAGGTGAAGCAAAAAGAGTCTCTTCAGTAGGCGTACCTTCCCGGTGCGCCACAACTGCTTGTCGAGGCACTTCTGAAATGAGGGTGCACCTGGGGACGTACACCTACCAGGGCTGTACTCCCGCAGTCTCCCCTTCGGAGCCTTCCTCATACCAACAGGTCTTCCGATGGTTGTTTATTTTTAAAGCCTTTACAAAAAAGAAAGTAAAAGCGCAAGCATGGCTTGCGCACTCAAAGTAATGTCCCTACGACGATTCAACTTGTTGTTTTGTATAGAGATTATGATCCGTTAAGTTGCTACGCTTCGCCCGGAAGAAGTGGTATCTGCGTCGCAACTTAAAAGTCTGTACGCCTGGGCACGCCGCTCCCCAGAGCGGCAAACCACAGGAACGGAACACTTGAATTACAGTCGTGCAAACCTTTGGCTGAGTCTTTCTCTCTCTTCTCGTCTATACCCATGATCCTGCCGCTCTGGGGAGCGGCGTGCCCGGGAAACTCACACCTATACATTTTTTTCAACAGAATCGCTGTAAGCGCCGAAAGTTATACAAAATGCCAGCATAGATAAAAAAAGCCTGTATCCATGATTGTACTCAATGAATACAGGCGTTTCGTAACAAAAAAATGGTGCCAAGGGCCAGAATCGAACTGGCGACACGCGGATTTTCAGTCCGCTGGAATATTGAAAATACCTCAGTAAATACGCAATTTTGAAATAAGCTTGCACTCTAGCTTGCACGGTTATTCTGGCAGGTTTGAACCGTGGGCATGCGGATATTTAGATTGCACTCCACCGATATACCCGGTGGAT
>JAKLHG010000869.1 GCA_022710255.1 Candidatus Hydrogenedentota bacterium | reverse complement strand
ATTGTCTAGCACGGCTCGCCTCAAAACTGCATTCTTGCCATGCCCCACATCTTTTGGTGGCGATACGCGAAAGCAAGTGCTTGTATTCAATATCTCAACGGGATTCCGCAACACAGCCCAGCGAGTGCTTGCGTTCAATTTCCCAGTCCAAGCACGGATTATGAAAAGCAACGAAAGGCTTCTCAATATCCCAACGGGATTTCGTAACACAGCCCAGGGTTGCGGTACTCCGCTACCCTGGGTGTCCGCGATGCCCCTTCTCCTATTTTCTACCCCAACGGGGTTACGTCTGCACATACGCAACCCCGTTGGGGTAGAAAAATGTTGGGTGGTTGGCATCCCCAGGGTAGCGGAGTACCGCAACCCTGGGCTGTGATATGGAATCCCGTTGGGATTCTGAATGCAAAAGAGTGTCATTCGCTTTTTCATTTTAATTGTTGATATTTGTGATTAATGATAAGAATTGCATTGCACAACGATCCGACATAGTATTTTTGTGTAACGCTGGACAGTTACAACTTGATGCAGATTTTCCAAAACAGCAATGATGATAACCTGGTTGCATCATGGTTGTGCACCTACATCAAGGCAAGCCATCTGCGTAAAGTCAC
>JAKLHG010000868.1 GCA_022710255.1 Candidatus Hydrogenedentota bacterium | reverse complement strand
GCTCGTTCAGCCGCTCCGGCCGCGTGGTCAGCAGCTGGGCGAACTTCTCATACACCGCCACGGCCAGGTCGAACCCGCCCCTGGAGAAGGCCTCGTCATGCTCGCGGTGGTCCCGCGACGAGACGATCACCCGCAGTCCCAGCGCGCCGTAGCGCTCGCGGAACAGCGTGAACTTCTCCTCCGCCAGCGCCTTCAGCGGCACCAGATACACCGCCTTGCCCCGGCCCATGGCCGCGTCCACCGCCGCCATCTCGCCGATGAAGGTCTTCCCCGAACTCGTCGGCGCCTGCACCAGCAGGTTGCCCCCCCGGAACAGGTCATACTCCGTCACCGCCCGCGCCTGCAACGGCAGCAGCCGCTCCCCCTGCGTCTCCCGCCACCGCGCCACCGCGCGCCCCGAAGCCCCGTATTCCACCAGCCGCATCATGTCCATTGTATTATCCTCCAGAGCCGCCCGCACCCCGCGGTCGGCGTCCAGAGGGTAGTATACTGAAAATTCTTTCAGTTGTCAAGTCCCTCGCGCGGGAAGATCATCGCACCGGAAGCCGTAAGGCCCCACGGGGGCAACCGAGGGAATGGCGACCCCCCAAAGACAAGGCCGGCGGGACGCCT
>JAKLHG010000867.1 GCA_022710255.1 Candidatus Hydrogenedentota bacterium | reverse complement strand
ATCCATTGACCTACCAGTTATTGAGCAAGGGCGATACCGACGGTATTTTCCAATTGGAAAGTTCCGGCATGAAGGACATCCTGGTGAACATCAAGCCGGATTGCATTGAAGACGTGATCGCCTTGATCGCCCTGTATCGTCCGGGGCCGATGAGCATGGTGCCTGATTTTATCTCCCGGAAACAGGGTAAAACAAAAATTATTTATGAAATTCCGCAGTTAAAAGAGATTCTGGAGGAGACCTACGGCGTCATCCTGTATCAGGAGCAGGTCATGCAGATCGCCGTAAGCGTCGGTGGTTATTCCATGTCCGAAGCGGACACGCTTCGCAAAGTGATGAGTAAGAAAAAAGCCTCGGACATGGAAAAGGAAAAACCGAAATTTCTCGCCGGCGCCGTCCGAAAAAATATTCCGGAAGCCAAGGCACAGAAGATCTGGGAAAAGATGGAAACCTTCGCCGAGTATGGGTTTAATAAATCCCACAGCACGGCCTATGCAATGGTATCCTATCAAACTGCATATCTAAAAGCCCATTATCCGGCTTATTTCATGGCCGCTCTGCTGACCAGTGAAAAAGACAACCGGGATAAAATCATTAAATACATAAATGATTGC
>JAKLHG010000866.1 GCA_022710255.1 Candidatus Hydrogenedentota bacterium | reverse complement strand
TGGGACCTGTCGCGCGGCCTCTCGGTGGACGCCGACGGCACGGCCACCGCGCCGTCCGCATAGCCTGACAGGTCGGACAGGTCGGACCTGTCGGACCCGTCGGACCCTGACCGGTGCGGACAAAAATCTTGCATCGGGGCGCGAAAATGGTGTACCATTCGCCCTGCTTTGAGGGGTTCGCCCCGCAGTGCGGAGACGTAGTTCAGTCGGTTAGAACGCCGGCCTGTCACGCCGGAGGTCGCGAGTTCGAGTCTCGTCGTCTCCGCCATTTCTTTTTAAGCGCGCCCGCCTTCCCCTCCGGGGAGGGCGGGCTTCTGTTTTCGGTGGCGGCGCGCGCCGCCCAGCGGGTAGAATGGGCGCATGAACACTTGGCAGTTTGACGCGAAAGAGACCCTGGCCAAAGGCTTCGCGCGGTTGATGCGCGCGGCCGTGGAGAACGCGGTGCGGGAGTTTTCCCGCACGGGCGAGGAGCTGGACGCGGGCGTCCATGAGGGGCGCAAGTGGATCAAGAAAGCGCGCGCCCTGCTCAAACTGTGCCGCTCCGCCATGGAGAAGGAGCAGTACCGCGCCTGGAACCGCAAACTCCGCGACGCGGGGCGGGCGGTTTCCGCCGT
>JAKLHG010000865.1 GCA_022710255.1 Candidatus Hydrogenedentota bacterium | reverse complement strand
GAGCCGATTTCGCTGACAACTTATTACGAGTTGGAACAGTACTGGCATCGCCGCTCCCCGGAGCGGCACGATCACAGGTATGGACAAGAAGTAACCAAAAGATTTAGCCAAAGGTTTGGACGATTGCAATTCAGGGGTTTTATTCCTGTGTTTTGCCGCTCTGGGGAGCGGCGTTCCCGGGTATTCCTACTTTTGGGTTGCGCCGAAGGCGCCCCTTCTTCCGGGCCAAGTCCCGGACGAAGCGCCGGGACTTAATGAAAGCATGTAGAGCGTGTACGGAAAGTCCAGATTGCTTCACTACGTTCGCAATGACGATTACAGGCAGGTCATGTCGTTGCGCGCCCCACGTCATCGCGAGCATAGCGAAGCGATCTCCGCATGGAACAGTCCTGCCGCTAAGAAGACTGCGTCACTACGTTTGCCATGACGATTACAGGTAGACATGTCGTTGCGCTTGAAGCGAAGTGGTCCAACTATGCTGCACTGATTTAATGCGCCAGTTTTTGCCCGAATTACAGTATTGTTTTTCATCGCCGAAAAAGAGAACGCCCGCCTTTCCCTCCGGTCACATCCGCCTCAACCATGCTTATGCGAGCAGTGGGCTCATGGTGGGCAATC
>JAKLHG010000864.1 GCA_022710255.1 Candidatus Hydrogenedentota bacterium | reverse complement strand
GATTTTCATCGGCGGAAATACGGCGGTTACGCGCCCAAGGGCTCAGGCATCTATTGCTTCAATGGGGCCGCCGATTTTCATCGGCGGAAATGGACACACCAGGATGTTTTTGGATGATGCGTGGAGACGCTTCAATGGGGCCGCCGATTTTCATCGGCGGAAATAAACTCCGGTCAACCATATTGATCAGGAGATTGAAAGCTTCAATGGGGCCGCCGATTTTCATCGGCGGAAATCGTATGGGATTTTTCTCATGTTCACTATTCAAATAAGCTTCAATGGGGCCGCCGATTTTCATCGGCGGAAATGCCATTTTTTTAATGTTATTTTTCTTTAAAAATTCACATGCTTCAATGGGGCCGCCGATTTTCATCGGCGGAAATCCAAGCAAGAAGAGTTAATCCTGTTTCACTCATCAGGCTTCAATGGGGCCGCCGATTTTCATCGGCGGAAATTTGAAGGGGAAATATCGTATTCAAAATCGTCTATAGGCTTCAATGGGGCCGCCGATTTTCATCGGCGGAAATATTATCTGAGCCTTTTGAAGATGATTTTCAATTAATTGCTTCAATGGGGCCGCCGATTTTCATCGGCGGAAATATCCGCACCTATCGATGC
>JAKLHG010000863.1 GCA_022710255.1 Candidatus Hydrogenedentota bacterium | reverse complement strand
TATCCCACCATCTACATGACCCGCGAAGTTACAGGTGTAAAACTTTCCTTTGAGAAAGGTCGCGTGGTCAAAGCCAGTGCATCTAAGAACGAGGAATTCCTGCTCAATACACTTGAGACCGATGCCGGGGCGCGGGGTGTGGGTGAATTCGCCATTGGCACCAATGAGGGCATCCAGCGGTTTACCCGCCAGATCCTCTTTGATGAGAAGATTGGTGGCTCCTTCCACATGGCACTTGGCGCGGGGTACCCTGAAACCGGCAGCAAGCAGCAATCTGCCATCCACTGGGATATGATCTGCGACCTGCGCGATGGCTACATCAAGGTCGATGGTGAGACCCTTTACGAGAACGGCAAGTTCGTCATCTGATCCAGGCTAAACAAAGACCCCGGTGATCTGAACTGAACCCATAAAACGAGACACGAACAAGAAAGCCCCTCCTGTGAGAAAATAAAACAGGAGGAGTTTTTTATGTCAGGGAATAAGGGAAGTAAGCACTATCCAAAGGAAATAAAGCTTGAAGCAATGCGACTTTTTTACGAGGAAGGGAAAACACGATCTGAGATCACAGTACTTCTCAGCATCCGGGATCCTGAGCGGGTGAAAAAATGGTTGCATTC
>JAKLHG010000862.1 GCA_022710255.1 Candidatus Hydrogenedentota bacterium | reverse complement strand
GTCTACGGCTCCATTGTGTGCGCCCAGGCCCAGTGGAAGGCCACGGAAACGCCGCCCCGAACCAAGTGGGCCTGCCGTCCCGTGGGATTCGACAACGGGTACGTCTATCTGAACTATTTCGGCTTCGGCCCCGAGAAGCTCAAGGAACTGGAGGGCAAGGGGATCATCTGAAGACAGTGATAGAAGTGGCGGAAGCGAAGGAAGTGGAAGAAGGGAAGATATAAGAACAGTCATTGCGAGGAGTGCGAACGACGAAGCAATCCCGGTCAAAAGCGAGATTGCTTCGCTTCGCTCGCAATGACGGATGGGGCTGTGGAGGTGCGGAAGTTGCGCAGGGCGATGTTGCGCGCGAGCAGGATGCGCCACTCCTCGATCTCCTTGAGGAATTCTTCATCCACCTCGGTGGTGCCGCGTTTGCCCTTGCTGCCCTCGGCGTAGCGGTCGAACGAGCCATTCCAAACGGCATCCCTGGAGAAGATCCGGGCGATTTCGTCCCACCGCTCGACGTAATCCTCGAAAGTGAAGAACATCACGCGCCCGGTGGCGGCGGAGTCTTTGGGGTCGGGACGGGTGCGGCAGTCGTAGACGGCGAACTCTTCGAAATCGGTCAGGATCGAGAGC
>JAKLHG010000861.1 GCA_022710255.1 Candidatus Hydrogenedentota bacterium | reverse complement strand
TCATACATTGCTGGTGGAGTTATTTCTGGATTTTTACTGGAAAAATATTGTCCTGATCCAAAAACTTTACCAACAGGATTAACAGAACTTCAAAAAGCTGCCTATTATTCAGACGCTTATACAATTTGGTATTATTTTACTGCTATTGGTTTAACTTCTGCAATAGCATTGATTGCTTACAAGTTTTATTATCGTAAAAAGGATTTGAAGTCAGTGGGTAATTAAAACCATATGATATTGTCATCACGAGCGAAGCGAAGTGATCTGATAGATTGCTTCACTTCGTTCGCAATGACGAATAATTATTAGTTCTTCTCTTCCTTTAACTCAGCAGCTCTTCCGCCAAGATGTTTGAAAAAGAATTGTTCCATTGCGCCATAAAAATCAAATCTGTTTTCTTCATTTCTAAATCCGTGACCCTCATTATCCTTAACCATATAAGGGACATCAATTCCCTTTTTCTTTAAAGCTTCAACCATTTGGTCTGATTCCGCTTTATTTACTCTTGGGTCGTTTAATCCCTGGGCAACTAATAATGGAGCTTTAATATTATCAACATGAAAAACAGGCGATGCATCTCTTAAAAGCAAAGAATCCTTTTGCGGATGTCCAACCATTTCATA
>JAKLHG010000860.1 GCA_022710255.1 Candidatus Hydrogenedentota bacterium | reverse complement strand
GGTCCTCCGGCCCGCCGGGGGCCGTCTTCGAGGTGGCCATCTCCCCCGTGCGCTTCGAGTAGAAGGAGTGGTCGAAGAACATCGGCGTGATCGCCAGCGCCGCCGGGTCGATCTCGTCGAAGATGTAATGGGCGTCGTAGGTGCCGTAGTAGCTGCCCACGCCCGCGTGGTCGCGCCCGACGATGAAGTGGGTGCATCCGTAGTTCTTGCGGACGATCGCGTGCATGACCGCCTCGCGGGGCCCCGCGTAGCGCATGTTCACCGGCATGATGGAAAGCATGACGTGCTCCCGCGCGTAGTAGTGCTCCATGAGCGCCTCGTAGCACTTCATGCGCACGTCGCCGGGAATGTCGTCGCTCTTGGTGGTGCCCATGAGCGGGTGGATCAGCAGGCCGTCGCAGGTCTCGAGCGCGCACTTGGTGATGTACTCGTGGGCCCGGTGGATCGGGTTGCGCGTCTGGAAGGCCACGATGCGCCGCCAGCCGCGCTCCGCGAAGGCCGCCCGCGTCGCCGCCGGGGTCAGGTTGTACTCCTGATGCTCCACGCGGCGGTCCTTCAGCACGTCCAGGGCGCCCGACAGGAAGACATCCCCGAGGCCCAGGGTGTAGGCCACCCCCGGATGCGCCG
>JAKLHG010000086.1 GCA_022710255.1 Candidatus Hydrogenedentota bacterium | reverse complement strand
GAAAGCACGGCCCATGGGCGGACCATCCAGGCGCGGCATGATGGCGGGGCCGCCCCAGTGGAATATACGCGCCTGCCCAATCGCTTCAAAGTCCATATCCTCCTCGCAGGTTACCGCGTTCGCCCCCACATGATGTAGAAACGTACGTTCACCCGAGCCGTCTATCAACACGACCGTCGCCGAAGAATGGGCGCTGTCATCGCGTTTTACACCGCCGACATCGACGCCATTGTGCTGCAGGGCGGAAAGCAGATAATCGCCAAAACCATCCTGGCCGACCCTGCCCAAGAATGCCGCGTTGCCACCCAGTTGGCAAAAAGCGCTTGCAGTAACCGCGGCCAGTCCGCCCAGGTGCATTTCCAGCTTCGGAACCAGCCCCAAGGTGCCACGACGGGGAACCTCATCAACGGGGCGGACCATCACGTCCGCGCATATAACGCCCACCGATACCAACTCATGGGGCATTGAAACGGTCCTTTCCTCTTGTATAGCCCGAAAAGACGGCCTTCGTAACCCTACGCGGAAAAGGAAACACTCCCTGACGCCATGGCGTAGGGCAACCCTCTCCTGATAATACCACACCGCCCGGACAACCGATCCTGAATAAGTTGACCCACCGGACGATACGGCCTGTTTCGTAGTATAGCAAGAGCATCCGGCATTCGCAAAAATTCGGACGCCGCCTTTTGTGTCGTCTCGTATATGGACCTTGGTGGGGCTCCCAATTTTTCTTGGAAACTTTCCAGATAGCACCCAAATTCGTATAATAAAACGGTTATGTTACTATAAATACACCATCACCGGTCACAAGAGCAGGGCAAAATCTCCGGGAATAAGCCTATATGGCCTTAATAACCGATCCTACATTAGTTTTTACCATCATGATCACCACCGCGCTGGTAATGCCACTGGCCGCCGAAAAATTGCGCGTTCCGGACATGGTGTTGCTGCTGCTGGCAGGCACATTTTTAGGACCCCACGGAACGGGCCTTCTTGAACGCAACTCCGCCGTCATGCTTTTCGGTTCCGTAGGCTTGTTGTACATCATGTTTCTTGCCGGGCTGGAGATTGACCTGCCGCAATTCATCCAATCCCGCAACCGAAGCCTGGTCTTCGGCCTGCTGACCTTTATCATCCCGCAAAGCCTGGGAACTCTTCTCGGCCGCTATGTACTCCACATGGAATGGCCCGAAGCCATTCTCCTGGCGAGCATGTTCGCGTCCCATACCTTGCTGGCCTATCCGGTGGCCGGTAAACTCGGTATTGTACGCAGTGAACCGGTCGCCGTCACCATCGGGGCCACCATGATTACGGATATCATGGCGCTTATGGTACTGGCGGTCATTGCGGATGCCGCCAAAGGGGTGGCCCTTACCCCCCTGTTCTGGGTGAAGATTCTTGCCAGTCTTGCGGCACTGGTGGCGGTGGGCTGGTGGGGTATACCCTGGTTGAGCCGGTGGTTTTTCCGCAACAACAGCGAAAACGGCGGCGCACAGTTCCTTTTTGTCCTGGGTACTGTGTGCGCCTTCAGCTATGCCTCCCATTATGCGCGGATGGAGCCCATAATCGGAGCATTTCTGGCAGGTCTTGCCTTCAACCGGCTCATTCCCCCGCACAGCACCCTGATGAACCGGGTCGAGTTTGTCGGCAACACGGTGTTTATTCCCTTCTTTCTCATCTCTGTGGGCATGTTGATGAACTTGAGAGAATTGGTGTGGGATTCGCAGAGCTGGCTGGTTGCCGCCACCATGGTTTGCGGAGTTATTCTGACAAAATATCTTGCCGCCCAGACGGCGCGGCGCCTCTTCGGCTATACCCGGGAAGAAGGACAGGTCATGTTCGGGTTGAGTGTGGTGCAGGCTGCAGCCACGCTCGCTGCCGCATTGGTGGGGTATGAACTGCATATTTTCGACGTATCCGTCCTGAACGGTGCTATCGCAATGATTCTGGTTACCTGCCCGCTGGGTACCTGGGCGGTGGAGCGGTATGGCAGGCGTATAGAAGTCGGGCCCGCTGTGGAACCGCTCCTGCGTAAGACGGAGCAGCACCTGCTGATACCGGTAGCCAATACCCGGACAGCCGCACGCCTTCTCGACCTTGCTTTCGTACTGCGGGATACGACGCGTGGCAGCCGGCTGCATCCCTTGACCATCGTACCTGATGAAAACGACATGGGTGCGAAGATCGCCGAGGGTGAAAACCTGATGGCCCAATGCCTCGCCCATGCCGCATCCGCCGAGATTCCCGTGGAACCGCGGGTAAGGATCAGTACGAACACTGCCGACGGCATTGTGAAGGCTGCCCGGGAAATGCATGCGGAACTTGCCCTCTTCGGATGGGGAGAGGACAAGACCGTAGCAACCCGTATTTTTGGAACCGTGCGGAAACGGATGCTTCAGGAATGCTCCTCCCGATTGTTGTTCTGTCGTCTGGTCACCGCCCTGAACACCACCAGGCGGCTGCGGGTACCCCTTCCGCCCCGCGCCAGTCAGCGCAGCGATATAAAGGACCTTGCGGCAGAATCCCGGCGTCTGGCCCGTCAGTTAGGCGCGGAAATACACCTGTATGTCTGTAACCCGGGAGAAACAGAGCGCATGGAGGCCCTGTTTAAAAAAACACTTCCGGAAACATCCTGTGTTGTGACCTCTTTGAAGGACTGGGAAACCCTCCGGGAAAGGCTTCTTGAAGACCTGACCCCGGACGACATGTTGCTCCTGCCCTCAGAACGGCCCCTTGGAACTTTTTGGAGGCCGAGCATGAACCGGCTTCCCGATAGTATCGCGGAACGTTTTCCACACTTAAATCTGCTTATCGCATACCCGGCCCTGATGGAATACGTTCCGCCTTCCGAGTATGAAATCCCGGGCCACACCTCTCAGCATATGATTCTTCCAGTTACACTGGACCAAGCCGTACCGCTGGACATGGCATTGCAAACAATGGCCGCCCGGCTCTGCGACAGGGACGCGCAGCGGAACGATATAATGAAACTTCTGAGACAGGCTGTGGCCGACTACCCCGTCGAACTGGCGCCTGGAATCGTCATGCTGCACGCCCATAGCGATAGTGTGGGGTCAACGACCATCCTGGTGGGGACGGGAGGCACCGGATGGTCCTTCCCGGGAGTGGAAACGCCTGCGGGAACCATTCTCGCCCTTATAAGCCCCAGAAGTAAATCTCCAGAAGTTCACTTGGCCGCCTTGTCACAGTTGGCACGTGCCTGTCGTGAAGGCGAGTTTACCCGGGCAATCCGAGAATCGATGTCCGCGGAAGATATTGCAGGCGTCCTGAAAGCCGCTATCCGAAAAGCAAACCCTAACGGAAACGCCGAGGCATAGATTCTTTTCTCCCGCGCCACCCTGAGAAAAAACCACACCGCGTTCCGGCTATTGCCTTTTCATCGTTTTGTATGGCACTATAGCGTCCATGGACGACTCCGTTAAAACCATGGGAAACACCCTCCACTTGCAGAGAACCATCGGCCTGGCGGGGGCGTCCGCCCTGGTCGTGGGCGGCGTCATCGGCGCCGGCATCTTTGTCATGGTGCGCGATATCGGCGCGCTGGCGGGGCCGGCCATCTGGCTTTCCTTTGTCATCGCCATTACCGTTTCGATGATTGGCGTAATCCCCTTAATCCAACTGGCGGGCGCGCTCCCCACGGCGGGGGCCGGGTATATGTTCGCCAGCCGGATGCTCTCTCCCTGCATGGGGGTACTCGTCTCCGCCTGGGTTTTGCTGGGAGGCGCCTGTTCCGTATCCGTAGCGACCCGCACGCTTGCTCAATATATGCAAGGCTATATACTCGAGGGGATACCGGTGGGCTTGATGGCGGCGGGTATCCTGGCTGTATTTTACGGAATCTATTCCTTCGGCGTGCGTCTGGCCATGTCGCTGCAACTGGTCCTGGCAGTTCAGTTTTTGTCGGCACTGCTTCTGTACGGACTTGCCGGCGCGTTTCATTCCGGTCTCGACATGACGCTGCAACCCGTGCAGGGAGCCAATGGATTTCTGATGAGCATATTGCTTTGTTATGCCATCTGCATGGGCTTTCAAATCATTGCCGAAATGGGGGAGGAAATTCAGGATGCCAGGCGCACCATACCGCGCGCACTGCTTATCGGCGGCTTGATTGTCGCCTTCATTTACATCCTCGTAGGTTCGGTGTTTGTGACCACCATCCCCTATGATGCCGCCCGGTACGCCGCCATGAACGCCCCCCTTCGTGAATCAGCAACCCTTTTCCTTCCGGCGGCACTTGTCCACTTCATCGGCCTGGGCGCCTTGACGGCAGGGGCCGCCGCCTTAAACGCCGCGGCGCTGACCTTGCCGCGTGAACTCTTCGCCCTGGCCCGCGATGGCATCCTTCCCCGGACGCTGGCAAATATCGACCCCCGTTCCGGCGCACCCCGCAATGCCGTAACCGTCTATTTCATCCTCGTGGGCATGTTGCTGCTGGGCCAGTTTGAGACCGATTTTTACGGGTATATGGCGGCTACGGGCGTACTGGCGATTTCATCCGCATTGGGCGTCGCCGCGATACGGCTATGCCGCCGGTTTCCCCGCTGCTACTCGGACGCTTACATTCAATTTCCCAAATCGGTTTTGGTAATATGCGCCGGTATCACGATAGCGGCGTCTCTGGGATTCGGACTTGTGGTAGCCTACGAACGCCCTTGGGTTCTCGCCGCATATGCGGCATGGACCCTGACTGTTTGCGCTGGTTACCGCCTGCGGACCAGAAATTTCACCGACGATGCGTGGCGCAAAATGACTTCTTTTCAAGAGGAATCAAATACCGACACCTCAACAGCGGCAGGTGTCTGAACCGCGCCCCCAGAAAAGGCGCTCCCGACTGATCGTCTCTGCGTTCCAACCTTATTTACAGGGCAGCCACGGGTGCGATTAAAGAATAGGTACGTCATTCATGGTTTTGGTGTGCGCCGAAGGCAGTCCCATTTTAGCTCACGTAGTGTTATTTTCCCTGGGTTGCGGACATAGCCCCCATTGGGTGGAGAGCAATCCGAAGGACGTCCCCGGTTTTCAGACCGTGGGCGAATACACCTCATTACTGCACAGGGTATTCCAGAGGGTCAGGACATGGGGATTTTGGCAAGATTCCATAAGCTGACGGCACAGACTTTTCGCCTCTTCCCGAAATCCCATCGCTGCCAGGCACTTGATTTTCGCAAGTAATAGCTCCGGGTTATTGGGCAGATGCTGGAGCAGTTCCTCCAGGACATCCAACGCGTCTTCAAATTCCTTCATTATGAACAAAAGTTCCGCATGTTTGTATTGTGTTTCCAGGTAGTTCATATCCATGTTCCCGTCTCCTTTGCGTCAATGGCTATCCCTCTACTGCTGCAACCGCCCGAACTTCTATGCGTCCTGTCATCTAGTGACAAGAAAAATTTAGAGTTATTATTTTATATTTATAATAAAAATAGAAGTTTCTATTGCTTATTATAACAAATCTAAAATGAATTTCCAACCTTTTTGTTCATGACATTTTATATTCTTTTAATAATAGATTAAAAAGACACGTGCGCGTTTTTTTCTATGTGCTATATGGCAAAGAACGGACACCTTTGCCATATGATTAACCGTTCCTCCTGGATGGCCTGTAAGAGGGGAAGGAGTACAAACAGTGCAAGATGCCTTCAGCCTTCCGTACACGCCCTGAGGGATGTGCATCTCCGGGCAAACGTATCCTGCCCGGCAAACCAAAAAGAAACCTGTGCGGTTTCGAAAACGACACAGGCTTCTCCACGCAGAGACTGCCGGACTAAACATGCAACACAACAAGCGTCATTTCAGAGGCGTACGTTCCGACGTGCGCCTGCCTGCCACAGCCACCGGAGGTTGATTTGCCGGGCATTTGTAAAGATACACCTTTCCGCGTCCCAGCAGGTTCGGGGGTTACGTGAAAATGAATGGTTGTGGGCAGTGTCATCCGGGTTGGCGTTCAGCCCAACCCTGTTTCCCTGTTGGCAGCGCACCCGCAAAAGTGTCTTCGTTTGTCTTTTCAGTGAATTATGGTGAGTTCCAATCGATGGGTGACGGAGGTTGTGTTGCCCGCGCTGTCCTCTGCGGTCAGGGTGACATTATAGACAGTTGTCCCCTCGGTGTAATAGGTTTTCACGGTGCGGCTCGCCCCGGTCCCAAGAGACACCGGCGCGCCGCCGTTGGTGGAACGGGTCCATCTCAGCGATGTGCCTGTCAGGTTGCCGTCTTCCGGGTCATGGGCGCTTCCCGCAAGAACCATATTGAAGTACCATCCGCCGGTGTCATACGCGAAGGGGCCTTCAACAAGACCTTGCGCGGGACTGCTGATAGTGACCTCGTCCGGCGGCAGGTTCGTGGGATTCGGGTTGACCGTAATGGTCACGGTTTTGGAGTCGGAATTGGTGCCGTCGGTACCTGTAAGCCGGATGACATGGGAACCGATACTCAAGGTCTCCGCCGGGATGGTCCTCGTGTGGTCGTGCCCGACAAGCAGGTCGTCCCTGTACCAGGAAAGCTGCGCATCCGCAAGGCGGTTGCCCGGTTCGTTCGTATCCCAGCTGGTTGCCGCCAGCAATATCGGCTGCCCCCGGTAAAAGGAGGCGCCGTTGGCCGGAGAGGTAATCGTAACCGTTGGCGGGTCATTCACCACCGTAATAACAATCGAGTCCTGTACGGTCGAACCATCCGGGAACGTGGCCCGCGCACGAATTGTATGGGCGCCATAAGAGAGCACGCCCGTATAGGTCAATGAACGGCCGGTTCCCAAACTGCCGTCCCGGGAACTGGTCCAGGCCACCACAGGTGTTCCGCGCCCGTCATCAAGCACAAAGGACTCAAAAATCACCGCCAGCCCGCCGTGCACGGACGCGCCGGTATCCGGGGATTCAATCACAATCTGGGCACCCAGCGCTTCCCGCACCGCCGCACCGGCGTTGATATACCGCCGCACCCGGTTGTCCGGGCTTTCGTGGGCGGTGGACAGGAGGATGTTGCGCACCTGTGACGCGGAAAGAGAGGGATTCGCGGCCATGACCAGCGCGGCGACGCCCGCGACATAGGGCGATGAAAGACTCGTACCGCTCTTCTCCTGCGCATCCGTGCCGGTAGACTCAGGATCGGGACCGACGATGACGCTGTAGGGCGCGAAAATATCCACATGCTCCCCGCCATAATTGGAATTACCCGCCCGGCTGGTCGAATTTCGCGCAATGCCGCCGACACATAAAACACCGTCATTCTCGCAGGGCGTGTGCCAGGTTTCTTCCCAGCAGACAATGAAGCAGTCTTCGGCATCCACATTCTTGTTGTCGTTACCGGCGGCGGCGCAAAGCACCATGGAATGCGCGGCGGCCGCGGTGGCAATCTCGAAGGGGTACACGGTCCAGGCCACGATGGTGGGCACGCCGACACCGTAACTCATATTCACGACACGCGCTCCCGCCACGCGGGCTTCAACAATGGCGCCGATACCGGTAAAGAAATCATACGAGGTAAATATCAGGATGGGTTCCGCGACGGGCCCCGCCGGCCCTGCCGCACCGAAGCTGTTGTCGGGCACACCCATTGCCGCACCCAACACATTGGTTCCATGCCACTCGCACGCGGCGCCGCCGGTGCAACTGCTCAGGTTGGTTGTGCCAATGGGGTTTACAAACGGCACGTTCGAGATGCCGACCCAGCCGGAAGGCACATCGTTGTTGCCCTCCACGTTAAACCCCATGTCCAGTATCGCCAGTTTCACCTTGTTTGAGAGTCTGTGCGTCTTTGCCAGCAGGTACCAGGCCTCGGTCACCCCGATATCCTGAACGCTTCCCGTATCCAGATGGTTCCAGTTGAACGCGTTGGGGGAATATCCGTCACCGGCGGAATTATAGCCGTTCGGCCCGGCCGCCGCTTCCGTCGTAAAACGGGTCGCCAGCGTGCTGCCCCGCGCCACCCAGTTCATGCCCACCGTCGCCCCCGCCACGACCTCTTCGGCATTGGCCGAAATCAGGCGCAGCCCGGCCTCGCTGGACACCCGAGTAGCGCCACGCGCGTCCGGGTCAAGGGCAAGCAGGTCGGCCTCCAGCTGGGCGGAATCGCCCAGGGCGGTATTGATCCGCACGAGGTGCATTAGCGGCATGTCCAGATCCGTGGTATCCGGATTTACGGTATCCAGCAATTCACCCTCCCAACGCGCCAGAAATGCCGTCAGGGCAGCGGGATCATCACTTACCAGAATCAACTCATTTTCAACGAAGTCGGCCTGGTTGCCCCGTTCATCCACAATGGAAGCCAGGGGCCGCGGCGGACCACCCTCGGTGAAGGGAGGCAGGGTTTCAGGCGGAGGCACAATACGGGTGTCTACCACCACGCTAAGTTCTGAAAGTGCATCCGCAGGACGCGTCACGGTGATTGACGCCAGGCCTTCCTCCCCGCTGGAGGAACCCTGCGCCCGCACCGTCGTCTGCCCTTCATTAACCCCCGTAACAATGCCCGACGGGTCTACCGCGGCAATACCCGCATCATCGGAGGACCACACGAAAGATGAATCCAGCAGGGATGTGGAGGCCGCTTGCAGTGTTTCGGTTACGCCCGCCTCAATGGTGACGGTGGAGGGCATCACGGTTATTACGGGACGATTCACCGTGACGGAGGCTGTGCCCTCCGAACCGCTTGCTCCGCCGCGCACCCGGACCATCGTCTGCCCCGTATGAACACCCGTCACCGTGCCGGAGTGGTCTACCGTGGCAACCGCCGGGTCATCTGAGGCCCACACAAATAAAAGGTCCCGGGATGAAGTGGAAGCCGCCTGCAAGGGTACGGTTCCACCCGCCTCCAAGGTCACCAGCGAAGGCGTCAGGGTGACGACAGGAGGATTCACCGTGATGGTGGCCTGGCCCACCGCGCCGCTTGCCGTCCCCCGGGCCGTTACTGTTGTCTGACCCGCTTCCACGCCCGTCACGGTTCCCGCCTGGTCTACCGTCGCGACAGCCACATCCGCGGATATCCATACAAACGAAGCATCCCGGCCGGAAGTGGAAGATGCCTGTAACGCTTCCGTGCCTCCGACTTCCAGGGTCGCCCCTGCGGGAACAATGGTTACAGCAGGGTTGCAGCCCGTAAAGACAAGCATTGCCCCAATACAAGACAGAAGGATACCACCGACTAAATGGTTGTGTCTCATGATGATCGCCTTTCTTTTCTGTTCGGTTTTGATGTCCACGCCGTTTTCAGCCATGTACAATTCACTTGTGCGGATAGACTACGCTTATACGACAACACCGTGATCCCGTCCACTATCCAGCCCTCACACGTTTTGCCCGCATCTTTTTTTCTCTTCATCCTCTTGATGAGAGAGAATTTAGTAGACTGTTCTTAATATACTATCAACCAGAATAAAGCAAATATAAATGAATGTCAATTAAAATTTTTGAAAAATTTCGGGAATTATTTGTAAGCAAGTGCCGAATTCTAAATTCTACACGAATGTAATTACTCTTATATTTGCTTAAATCGGCATCCTTACTTGCACAAAAATGCTCTCCAGGGGAAAATATAAGGAGGGGTCACACTCGCTTTTTTAGGTGCATGCAGGTCCACTATGAAAAGCCCCAAGATTTAGGCCTGCCTGGTTCGCCTGATTTTTGCGCCAGTCTGGTACATCGCACATAAGCGGGGCGGGGAGTCTTTCGGCGTCCTGCAATCGGGTCCATGATCGGCAATGCTATAGGAGATGCCTTTCTCCCGCAGCAGTCCTTCCAAAATCCGCACGGAAGGAATCAAATTGTTGGAGTGAAGCCAATAGGCATAGGGATTGATGGAAGTGGTATCCTGCCGTTTCACATCAAGAAGCCCGTGCCGGAATAAGTTACGAGGGAAGTGGCAGGATGCCGCTTCTACGAACCTCACCATTCCTTACGTGCAGATTTAGTCGCGTAGGCGCTTACGGCCATTTCGCTGACAATTAATTATGAGTTTGAAAATACTGGGAGCGCCGGCATCCTTGCCGGCATTTTTTCCGAAAATGATTATCACTGCCGGCAAGGATGGCGGCGTTCGTGTGCCCGACATGGGTGCAATCTAATCAAATGAAAGGAGTTGATCGGAACAGTGACGTGAACCGTAGCGACTCGCAAGGTGTAGCCGCGAGGCGAAACTGAAAGAAGCGATAGCAAAGGGACGACCGTAGGAACACGAATCGGCAGAGAGGCCGGGCATGGGCGATGAGTGCGCGAACGAGTGCGAAATCCAACGTCACCGAAAGACATGTCAGGTAGAGCCGAACGGCACGGCCCGAAAGATTGCACACCTTACTCGGGGAGAGCTCCAAGGGTAACGCCATGGAGCAGTCAGCAGAGGCCATAGTAGCGTTTGAGGAACGCACGAACAAAAAGGCGTTTCGAGCGAAGGGCCGAAGGACGATGGCGCTAGACGATGAAGCCTGGAATGAAGGCAAAGCGAACAGACGAAGCAGCAGAGCGCGACAACTGCGGTCACGACTCTGGACTGACAAACGGGCACTGGGGCGGAGAAGCCGCCGCAAGCGCTCGGAGTGTCTGGATGCCTGATTCTGCGACCTCGGAAGTCCGGAAGCGAAGTAGTCCAACCGCCGTATGCGGAAAACCGCACGTACGGTGGTGTGGGAGGGTGCCGGGGCGCAATCCCCGGCACCCGACCCGATCTTTGTGCTTGGTCAATGAGTTATGAATCGGCGGGTGTATGAGGCGGTGGCTTTAACCGCAAAGAACACAAAGAAC
>JAKLHG010000859.1 GCA_022710255.1 Candidatus Hydrogenedentota bacterium | reverse complement strand
CGTTCGTTGAGAGACACCCAGCTTTTCAATGACCGACATAGCCAATTCTTTTCGCGTTACGTTATTTTTCTTCATTTTCAAAATAATGACTGGTCAATGAAGACTGGAGATATCGTAAGTGCGGCCGGGCAAGGTCGTGTAATTCAGCGGGTGTGAATCCCGCCCCAGAAGGTAGGCCAACCACTGGGTAGCGAGTCCTTGGAGGCTTTATGGTAACATAAAGTTTTAAGCGTAGGATAGCGAGCAGGCAGGCCGTAAGCCGAAAGGTTGAAGGGATTGAGCCCCGTAATTTTCCTAGTCGGAAGGACGACATTGTTCAACAGATGGAAGTCAATACAGTCAGCACCGCTAATGGCAAGGTGCTGGCTGCTTCCCGGGGTCGGAGACCATGGCATGTCTGACATTGGGAATGCACGGCAACCCGGGAGACCCTGTGTCTCTTTCGGAGTATCGAGAGTATGCCGGACAACTGAAAAGGGAGGAAGGCAAACAAGGCACAGGGAGTCGGATAGCCTCGTAGTACCAGTGAAGGCCGGTAATGCGGCTGGAGGAAAGGAGGCTACATATGGTAGCGCGGAGTGAGGAAACACTGTCCGTTCACAGCAGCGGGTCACCAGTGGCAACAAAA
>JAKLHG010000858.1 GCA_022710255.1 Candidatus Hydrogenedentota bacterium | reverse complement strand
CCATTGAAGCTGTTTGGAGCGCATACCGGTACGTGCCATGTGCCGCATTTCCGCCGATGAAAATCGGCGGCCCCATTGAAGCTTGATAGACAAAATGAATCATGACCTGATACCGCGATTTCCGCCGATGAAAATCGGCGGCCCCATTGAAGCAGTAATGGACAGGGCGTAATTTTTAATCCGAAAACGATTTCCGCCGATGAAAATCGGCGGCCCCATTGAAGCTACCTGTTCTGGTGTCGCCTGTGGGTTATTCCATATCGCATTTCCGCCGATGAAAATCGGCGGCCCCATTGAAGCGAGGTTTATGTAAAGGACCTTGCCCTGGGCGACGTCCCATTTCCGCCGATGAAAATCGGCGGCCCCATTGAAGCCGGAGGTGAAGGCCGAAGTATAGCAATATATAGGCATTTCCGCCGATGAAAATCGGCGGCCCCATTGAAGCAGAAAAGAATTTATTGGAGATGCCCCCCAAAATGAAATTTCCGCCGATGAAAATCGGCGGCCCCATTGAAGCCTGCTGCGAATAAAGCAATAAGCCCGTCTTTGCACCTCGTTCCCAAGTTGCCCTTGGGACCGCACTTGGGCGCGAAATTCTATTTCGCAAAGGCCGGAATCATCGCCCGAATC
>JAKLHG010000857.1 GCA_022710255.1 Candidatus Hydrogenedentota bacterium | reverse complement strand
TGCCAGCGCCGCGCCCAGTGGTGCGGTCAGTGCGGCGGTCAGTGCGGCGGCCTTGGTCGGGGCCGGCCAGTTGTTCACCGCCTTGTTGCGCGCCGAATCTCGCTTCAAGATGGCTTCAACGCTGCATCTTGAAGCGGTGGCCGAGGATTTCGAGTCGCTGAAACGCTCACATGCCCGCTTGCTCGAATCCGAAACCCGTTACCGCAAGCTCTCCGAGGAGCTGGAGGCGCGGGTCAAGGCGCAGGTAGCGGAGCTGGAAGAGCGCCAGCAGATGCTTTATGAGGCCGAAAAGCTCGCCTCGGTCGGCCAACTGGCCGCCGGCATGGCGCACGAGATCAATAATCCGCTCGGCTTCGTGCGCAGCAACCTGAATACTTTCAAGGATTACCTGGCTAAATTCACCCAGCTCAAGACACGCCTGGCTGAGGGTGGTGCCGGCTGGGAAAGCGTTTGGGATCAACTCGATCTCGATTTCACGCTGGAAGATGGTGTCGATCTGCTCGGCGAAAGCACCAAGGGAATCGACCGGATTGCCCGTATCGTCAGTGATTTAAAGAGCTTTTCCAACGTTGACCGCGCCACTGAAGAATTCACTGACATCAATACCTGCCTGCGTCATGCCGCCAGCGTG
>JAKLHG010000856.1 GCA_022710255.1 Candidatus Hydrogenedentota bacterium | reverse complement strand
GTGGGTTGAAACCACTACGCCTCCCTCTGCGTGAGCGTGAGGCTCGTCGCGCCCCGCGCGGGGCGCGTGGGTTGAAACTCGACCGACCGGAGCGCCGCCTCCGCCCGCGTGGTCGCGCCCCGCGCGGGGCGCGTGGGTTGAAACAGGAACCCGACCGTCGTCGCCCAGCGGCCACCGGTCGCGCCCCGCGCGGGGCGCGTGGGTTGAAACCCGATCCCGTTCGACCCCGCGAAGGTGAACGACGTCGCGCCCCGCGCGGGGCGCGTGGGTTGAAACGGCGAGGAGCCCGCGGCCAAGCCCGCGAACGAGGGTCGCGCCCCGCGCGGGGCGCGTGGGTTGAAACCGACCGCCTGAAGGCGAAGGTGAACGGCGCCTGTCGCGCCCCGCGCGGGGCGCGTGGGTTGAAACACCGAGGACGCGATCCGCCACATGGGGAACGCCGTCGCGCCCCGCGCGGGGCGCGTGGGTTGAAACTTGCCGTCCCGGGGGATGCCTCTGAGCTCGAGGGTCGCGCCCCGCGCGGGGCGCGTGGGTTGAAACCCCTTCTCGAGAGCGTCGGCGACGGTCAGCGCGTCGTCGCGCCCCGCGCGGGGCGCGTGGGTTGAAACGGGTCGACGAGGACCTTCGGCTGGT
>JAKLHG010000855.1 GCA_022710255.1 Candidatus Hydrogenedentota bacterium | reverse complement strand
TGCCGAATCAGGACGCCCCGCTTGATCTGGGCACCCTCAACTACGAATTAACGCCGCCACTGCAACCGGGACAGACTGCCCCCGAGATTGAAGGCACCACAATAGAAGATGCTAAATGGCGTCTCAGCGACGAACGCGGAAAACCAGTGTTGCTGATACTCTGGGGAACCTTTGACGGGCCCTCCCGAGTACAAATTCCTGTATTACGCGAGATATTCCAGCACTATGAAAAAGATGAACGCCTACAGATTATTGGTGGCTTTTTAGACTATAGAATCTATATCGCCCAAGACTATCTGAACCAAAATTCTGAATCCTGGGCGCATAAACAGATTTAGGTTCTTCGTCGATTTGAGTGAAAAAGGTAGGCAACGGTATTCTTCTTAGAACTTGTAAGCCGCAAGTATAACTAAGGAGAATAACCGATGCCTGAGAAAAAGTATATCACGGAGTTAGGGAATTGGCAAGGATTTAAGGTAGGTACAGTGGGACGAATGACGAACAGCGATAATCAGCCGGAAATCTGGATAGAACTTCTTCCGGATGAAACGCACCCTATGCGGTGTAGCGGTTGTGGTTCTCACGTTCCCAAAGTACACGATCATTGTGAACGCTGGATTGATGATTTGCCTG
>JAKLHG010000854.1 GCA_022710255.1 Candidatus Hydrogenedentota bacterium | reverse complement strand
CCCGTTGTCCACGGGTTGTCCACTTCCTGAAAAGCACGGGCGATTTTCCGCAACAAGCGGCGCTTTCTGTTTGCCTGATAAAAACAGCGTATCAGTGCAGATAATGTACCGTGTCCTAAGAGGCTGTCGAAAAACTACTCTTATAAAATCAAGATCTTGTGGTGTAAGAACCCGCTTGTGAGCGATTTTGATGGGTTCTCTCCGGAAAAAATATTTTTAAAATCAATACTTTAATTGATAAAGCTGGTAAGTTATTGAGTGATTCGATTAGGAAATGAGGCCGGCCGTGCCGTGTATGCCGGTGACGGATAAATTGTGGGTAATCGGGTGCGTCTCTACGGCACGCTGGGCGCGCATCACGGCTAACCGCGCGCCGGGCTTTGGCGGCGTCCGTCGTCGCCCTGATGACCGCGTGCGCCGCCGCTGGCGCTGCGTTGGCGCGCAGCTATACTGGTGACAGCAGTCCAGTGAACAGCACGTCTTCCGGTGAGCGGGCAGACGCGGGTCCGGCTCTTCGGTTCTGCGGCGCCAACCGCCGCGCTTGGTGGTACCTATGCTGCTTCGAGGGCGCCGCAAATAGGGCGGGCGTTCCTTAAATTTCAAACCTAAAAGTGTAAAAATGCTCATTCAATT
>JAKLHG010000853.1 GCA_022710255.1 Candidatus Hydrogenedentota bacterium | reverse complement strand
GAAGCGCACCTGGTCGTAGCCGATGTAGCCGACCGCGCCCCCGTGGAACGCGGGCAGCCCCGGCACGGCCACGGGCTCGTACCGCTTCAGCAGGGCGCGCAGCTCGTTGAGCGGGTTGTCGGACGTGAAGCGCTCCTCTTTGCCGTCGCGCACGATGACGCCCTCGCGGCCCTTGGACCGGAACACGATGGACGGGCGCGCGCCGAGGAAGGAGTACTGGCCGATGGTGTCGGCCTTCTCCACGCTCTCGAGGAGGAAGGAGAAGTCCTGCCCGCGCGAGAGCTTGAGGTAGGCGGTGACGGGGGTTTCGAGGTCCGCGAGAATCTCGCGGCAGACCGGGATCACGGCGTTGGGCCGGGCCAGGCTTCGGAAGGTTTCAAGGTCGGGGTAGGTCATGGCGATGTTCCTTTACGGGGTGTCCGCGCCGGCGGCGGGGCCGCTCCGGGGCGCGGGGGGTGCAAGCAACGCAATTGACGGAGACAGACTGGGGGGGTCAGATCCTGGGGCCGCACCATCGGCGGACGCGCTGCTCGTGATGGAACATCTTTTCCCGTCTCCGTCGGCGGCCGGATCCCCGGCCGCGCGCTGATTACAATCTCACAGACACGCCGTGCCGTGCAAGATATTCCTTCGCCTC
>JAKLHG010000852.1:286-637 GCA_022710255.1 Candidatus Hydrogenedentota bacterium | reverse complement strand
ATCATCCAGTGGAATCCCTTCATGTGCTGGAGGAGCGCCTGGCCGTCACCGAGCACCTGCACCTCGATCTGCGAGCGACAGATATCGAGGAACGGGTTGCCGACGATCTTGCCCGCGAAGCCGACCCATTTCTTGCAATCGAAGTCAGGCACGAGGTTGGTGCAAACCTGGCCCAGCTTCATCTCCACTTTGGGCGCGGCGCCGTAATCGGACTCGAAATGGGTGAGAATCTTGACCCGCTCGGCCCGCCGACCGTCCATTTTGCGGGGGGCCGTGCAGTGGGCCAGCGTGACGACATTTTCATGCGGGAAGGTCGGGTCGTTGAGGAAGACCGGCTTGCCGGAGATGTAA
>JAKLHG010000852.1:0-276 GCA_022710255.1 Candidatus Hydrogenedentota bacterium | reverse complement strand
GTAATGCAGCAGGATGCCGGAGGGAATGACCACGAAGTCTGATTCGCAGAAGGCGAGGTAGCCTTCGTCATTTAAGAAGCTCAATGGCATACAGGCCGTCGTTTCCGAGATCCCCATGATTGTCCCCATGCAATGATGAACGGTGATGGCGTCCGTGTGCGCTTCGTCCATCAGGTCTTTCATCACCTCGGTCAGCACGAAAGCTCGATTGACGAAAGGGCGGGCGGTATGAAGCGAGACGCGCGCTTGGGCCAGGTAACGGCTCGCGGCGGCATC
>JAKLHG010000851.1 GCA_022710255.1 Candidatus Hydrogenedentota bacterium | reverse complement strand
CAACTCCCTCAGGATATCGGAAATCCACGGCGCTATCTTTTCCCCCTTTTCAATGGGATCGCCAATGTTTTCCCAGATAACGGTCTGGCCAAGATCGCGAATTTCGCGGCCTACACCGACTATCTCGCGAATTTCATATTTAAGGTTTGCCGCACCTTCGTGTACGATACTGCGTCGCATGATTATCTATTCTTTCTCATAACAATGACTAACACGGGCGCTGCCCGCAATCCAGTTTATATAGTAAGTCAAACACCGTCATTGCGAGGTACGAAGCAATCTCATTAACCGGCAGGTTATCACTCAATACCAGATTGCGTACCTCGCAATGACGGCAGGAAATAAAAGCGTATGTCAGGAAAAAAAGGGAAAGCATGTATCCTGATTCATCCACTTTTTCTGAAAAAGGAACAACAATCATTCCCGCTCAACACCAATACTGCATAAACTGCGCCTCATGAAAAACGCTTCCTGACACCGTATATGATAGGGTTTTTACAGGCAGAAATACAATTCCGGTGCACACATTCGGCAATCAATTACAAAGGCTTCGATACTCATCCGGAATACAAACGCCTGGGTTAATATTCATCGCGTCGTTGAACATCTCTTTTGCTTTAGCGCATTCTCCTTGCACAGCGAG
>JAKLHG010000850.1 GCA_022710255.1 Candidatus Hydrogenedentota bacterium | reverse complement strand
CTTCACGTTCGACCATCCGGTCCCGAACATGGGCAAGCCACGCGCAGGTTTCGATCTACCGGGCGAGGCGCGGTGGCAACTGCTGCGAGGAGACTGGTTCGACGCCGCGATGATCTACCGGTCCTGGGTCGTCCAGGAGGCGAAATGGTGGCCTTCGCTCGGGCCCGAGGGCCGGGAGGATACGCCCCAATGGATGCGCGAGCTGCCCGCGTGGGTCATGACCGGAGGGCCGGCCTCCGAGTGCGTGCCGCGAGTCAAGGCCTTCGCCCAGGCGACGGGCGTGCCGACCGGCTTTCACTGGTACAACTGGCACCAGATCCCCTTCGACAACGACTACCCTCACTACTTCCCGGTGAAGGATGGATTTCGCGAGGGCGTCGCGGAACTCAAGGCCGCGGGCGTCCATCCGATGCCCTACATCAACGGCCGGCTGTGGGACATCCGCGACAAGGGCGCCGACGACTGGGAATTCACTCGAACCGCTCTGCCCGCTGCGACCAAAGAGGAAACAGGCGCCCCGTGCACCGAAAGCTACGGCAGCAAGGAGACCGACGGCAACAGCGTCAAGCTGGCGGTCATGTGCCCGACGACGTCCCTGTGGCAGGGGCGAGTCAGTGACATCGTGCTGCGTCTGTTCAACGAG
>JAKLHG010000085.1:3510-10787 GCA_022710255.1 Candidatus Hydrogenedentota bacterium | reverse complement strand
GCCGCTCGTGTCCAGACGCACTATTTTGCCGGAGGCGACATCGGTTACGTAAACCTTGCCTTCGCCCGCCGCCATGTCATTTAGCCGTTGCGCATCGAGAACGGGATATATGGCCTTGTTCTTGCCATCGGGCAGGGAAAAGGAAAGGACCCGCGTATTGTCGGCTACGTACAGGGTGCCGTTTAAAATGCACATGCCCTTGGGCTGATGGATGGGGAATTCCGCCGTGCTTTCCTGCCATTTGAGTGTGTCCAGGGAGCCGTCGGCTTTCAACCGTGACAGAAAGCCCGCTCCCGTGTCCTGCCAATACGTTTCTTCCCTGGAATTTATATTAGAGACGTAGGCGGAACCGCTTTCCGGATCAACAACCACGCATTCCGGCTGGGCAAAGCCTTCCAGGGTCATCAGGCGGTCCAGGACGTCCGCACCCGAGGCGCCGATGGATGCGGTGACGCACACGCATACGATAATGCACGGGATTTTATTCATCAGTTTCATCATGCTATATAGACCTCACAGTTTCGGGATGAAATTTACGAAAACAATTTGTTCGCCTAGTGTAACACAAGCGGTTCTTGCCCGCGATTTTTCCTGTCGACAAGCCCCCTTTTTATGGAAGAGTTCTCCGAAAAGACTTTTTGATGGAGCGCTCTGTTTATGGCATACTGATATCCTGTTTTGGCGCGATCTGCCCTCGTTGTGACGGCAGATGCGGGGATGTGAAACATAATCAGGCTGGGATCAGTCATAATCCTGGAAAGGGTAACGATGAAAAGCAGGACACTCATGCCAAAGAACATGGTGCGACAATTCTTGTGCGGACGATTGTTGCTTACGGCCTTATTACTGGTTCTTTCTTGTTCCGCAATCGCGCAACAGTACCGGTCTCCTCTCGCCGTGGGGGGAGATACCGCCGGAACCACCCTGTATGTTTCGGAATACGGTTCCAATACGGTGGCCGTCTTCGACGCCGCTTCGAAAACGGTGGCGCGCCGCATCGAATTGCCCCTCGCTCCTGAAGGGCTGGCCCTGTCTCCGGACGGGAAAACCTTGTACATTGCCGGAGCATCGTCCGACGGCGCTCTACTGGCGGCGGACGTGGCGACGGGGGCCGTGACTGCCCGGGTGCCGACCGGTCATACGCCGGTGGCCGTCGTTGTCAGCCCGGCGGGCGACCGTGTGTTCGTGGCGAACCGTTTCGATAACACCGTTGCGGTAGTGGACCCCGCAACGAATAATGTTCTTTCGAAGATTCCCGTTTCCCGGGAACCGGTAGCCATGACGCTTGCCGCCGGCGGTGCGCTGCTTTTCGTGGCGAATCATTTGCCGGCGGGCGCCTCCGACGGCGACTATACCTCGGCGGGTGTAACCGTAATCGATACGGTGACGCTGGAAGCCGCGCCGCCGGTACCGCTGCCTAACGGGAGCACCGGCCTGCGCGGCATTTGCGCTTCGCCTGACGGCGCCTATGTTTACGTGGCCCATATCCTGGGGCGGTATCACCTACCCACCACCCAGTTGGAACGAGGATGGATGAACACCAACGCACTGAGCATTCTCGATGCGAATGAAAAGCGTTTAATCAATACGGTGTTGCTCGATGATGTGGATATGGGCGCGGCGAATCCCTATGCCCCGGCCTGCACGCCGGACGGGCGTTTTCTCTGCGTCACCCATGCGGGCACCCACGAACTCAGTATCATAGACCGGGCGGCATTGCATGAACGTCTGGCCTCACTGAATGAAAAAGACGCCGCCTCCGTGCCGAACAACCTTGCATTTTTGGTGGGCATGCGCACCCGGGTCAAACTGCCCGGTAACGGCCCCCGCGGGCTCTGGCTGGATAATGCCAAGGCGTATGTGGCCCTTTACTTTGCCGACAGTATTGCCGAGGTCCAGTTGGAATCTCCGGGCCGGCGTGAAATTACCCAAATTGCCTTGGGCGAGCCTGTTGAAATTACGGCGGAGCGCCGGGGCGAGATTTTCTTTAACGATGCGGACTTGTGCTTTCAACATTGGCAAAGCTGCGCCAGCTGCCATCCGGATGGAAGGATGGACGGCCTGAACTGGGATCTCATGAATGACGGCATCGGCAATCCCAAAAACAGCCGCAGCATGTTGCTGTCGCACCAGACGCCGCCTGTTATGGGGCTTGGCATACGCGACACAGCGGAAACCGCCGTTCGCGCAGGCATCAAATTTATTCAGTTTGCCGTGCGGCCCGAAGAAGACGCTGTTGCCATTGATATGTATCTTAAATCTATGAAGCCGGTGCCCAGCCCGCAACTGGAAGGAGGATCGCTGAGCGAAGCCGCGACACGCGGTAAAGAAGTCTTTTCGCAGGCTGGATGTGCCATGTGTCATCCCGAGCCCTTATTTACCGACCTGAAACTGCACAATTTGGGATTTACGAAAGGCCTGGATGAAGGTAAACCGGTGGACACCCCCACGCTGGTTGAGGTATGGCGTACCGCGCCTTATCTCCATGACGGCCGCGCCGCCACCCTCCATGACCTGTTTACTACATGCAACACGGAAGATCGCCACGGGAAGACCTCCGAGTTGAGTGCGCAGCAATTGGACGATCTGGTCTCCTACGTGCTTTCTTTATAAAAGCTGCGGCGAAGCCACAGGGCGGCCTTTGGCCGGAGAAGGCATAGGTGCTTTGTGTTGACATCGTTCCGGTCAGGGGTATCACCTCCAAGCCAGAGGCCCTTGCGCCTTGTGTGCATCCGGGTGATATCCCGTGTTAACAGTAAAACGCTTAAGCCTGGTCTCAAGGCCGGTTGCCTCTTCTGCGCAGATTATGGTGTCCGGGGAACTTCCCTGCGGGGACGGTGTTTAACAACAGAATCAGGGGGCTAAGGAACATTGTATTGCTGATGAATGTGCTTACAAAAAATCTGGACGCTGATGTGCAAGTCGTTTCCATGGAGCGCCCTGGAAGCGTTCACTATTATTTGGCCGTGCAGGGCCAGGCTCCGGACGCATTTCAGGCGGACTGTCAGCGCCTGGCGCGGGTCATACAAGAGAAAGGGGCGATTCCGCTTTCGCTGGATGTGTTCGGTGTTCCCGGTGATGCCCTACCCGTATTGCAGGAGGCTTTCGGCGCATTACCGTGTCCCGTCACCTGGCTGGAAGGCCGCAAGGCGCATGCCGCGTCTTTCTATGGCCTTCTTGCGCGGGCTATCGCAGGGCCCGAAGTCGTTCCGTTGCGCCTCGGCAGCACATTGGCGGGCGTGTCCTACCGCGTGAACGGCGTTCAATACTGCCGCCTGGGCGGCATCGTGCCGCAAGATTGTTCCGCCTCCCGTAAAGAGCAGACGCAGGAAGTGTTTCATCTCATGGAGCACGCCCTGGGCGAAGTGGGCATGGATTTCACGCATGTCGCGCGCACGTGGTTTTATAACCGGGATATGCTGGAATGGTACGATGTTTTTAACGCGGTGCGTACGGCGTTTTTTGTGAAGCGCAACCTGTTTGACCGGCTTGTGCCGGCAAGCACGGGCATCGGCTGCTGGAACGGCGGCGGCGCTGCGCTCACGGGCGGCCTGATAGCGATGGCATATCCGGAAAATAAGGCCGCCCTTGTGGAAGTGCCCTCGCCCCTGCAACGGCCTTCCTTTGAATATGGAAGCGCCTTCAGCCGCGCCGTGGAATTCGCCACGGGCGGGGTACGCCGCCTGTTCGTGTCCGGCACCGCAAGTATTGAACCTTCCGGAGCAAGCGTACATGTCGGTGATGTCCGTGCCCAGGTGCAGCTGACGCTGGATGTGGTTCAGGCTATTCTGGAATCCCGGGGCATGGACTGGAAAAGTGTTTCGCGGTCCATTGCCTACTTCAAACACGCTGAAGATATGGGTGTATTGGCGGCCTGCATGCGGGAGCGCGGCATGCCGCGCCTTCCCGGTATTCTCGCCCA
This sequence comes from Candidatus Hydrogenedentota bacterium, assembly GCA_022710255.1. Classification (GTDB taxonomy): domain Bacteria; phylum Hydrogenedentota; class Hydrogenedentia; order Hydrogenedentales; family CAITNO01; genus JAAYBJ01. The sequence goes on along the minus strand of JAKLHG010000085.1, from coordinate 6,865 downwards.
TACGGATATTTGCCGGGACGATTTGCTCTTCGAATTGGAACTGGACGCCATCGTTGCGGACTGACCCGGCGCCATGAATGCTACAGGCCGAACAAGGACCGGGCAAAGGCCTCTGAAAAGGCGCGTCCCGGTTCGTAGCCGCGCTTCCACTCCCCGTCAATAATCAGATAGGGTACCCCCTGTTTTCCAGTCTTTTCCTCCAGTTCCACGGCATATTCCGGGTGTTTGCGGATATCCCGGTGTTCATAGGGGATACCTTCCCGGTCCATCCATGCGCGTAACGCACGGCAGTCGCCGCAGAAGTCCGCGCTGTATAAGATGATGTTCACCAAAAGGTCCTCCTTTGCCGATGCGAACAGCTACTCTTCCAGTTGCATGATGCCGAAAGACATCACCGCCTCAGCGGCGACGGTGTCGTCCACCAGCGCATAAGCCCGTATTTTGCAGGCGTTATGCCGGTAGTGCATCATTTCCGCTTTCAGCACCAGTTGGTCGCCCGGGACCACAGTATCACGGAAACGCGCCTTTTCAAGGCCCATGAGAAACGCCAGCCGGCCGTTCGTTTCCCCGTTGTCGCCGAAAACCAGCACGGCGGCCACTTGCGCCATGGCCTCAATGATGAGGACGCCGGGCATTACAGGAATATGCGGCCAGTGCCCCTGAAAGAAGGGCTCGTTCACCGTGACGTTCTTGATGCCCGTAACGGTTTTAAAGGGCTCGTAACTTAAAATCCGGTCCACCAACAGGAAAGGATAACGGTGGGGGAGGATTTTCATGATCTTGTTCACATCCAGCGCGGGCGGGGTGCGACGCACCTTCTGTTTGTACGGGCGCATCAGGAATTCCGGTCTTGTGCCGGCGAAAACCTTTTGAATCTGCTTGGAAAAGTTCACGTTCTTCTCGTGGCCGCACTTGGCGCCGATGATATGGCCTTTGAGCGGGTGGCCGAGCAGATAGGTGTCCCCCAGAAGGTCCAGTATCTTGTGCCGCACAAATTCGTCCGGAAAACGCAGCGTGTCATTGAGAATGCCGTTGTCGCCGATAACGACAGCGCTTTCCAGGCTGCCGCCCCGGATGAGCCCCGCTTCCTGCAACATCTTCACTTCCCGGAGAAAGCAAAACGTGCGCGCCGGGGCGAGCTCCTTTCGAAAGGCGTCTTCCGTTATCGTGAAGGAGGCGTACTGGGTTCCCACCGTTGGATGGTCATAGGCTATCGTCATGGTAATGCGGAGGTCATCGGAGGGTAGAATGCTCAGCGTCACATCATCTTTGCGGTAGTAAACCGGGTGGTCGACGCGGATATATTGCTTTTCCGATTCCAATTCGACGATACCCGCCTTGAGCAGCGTATTCATGACCGGAAGGGCGCTGCCGTCTCCCACGGGGATCTCGTCCGCGTCCACTTCCACGATAAGATTGTCAATGCCCAGACCCGCCAGGCTCGACATGGCATGTTCAATGGTGTGGATCTTGACATCGCCGATGCCGATGGTAGTGCCCCGGGACACGTCCACAACATTGTCCACCAGCGCCGGTATCGCCGGTGCCGCATCCAGGTCGGTCCTGTAAAACACGATACCCGTGTCCGCCGGAGCGGGCTTGAAGGTCACCGTGGTAAGGCTGCCCGTATGCAGGCCCACGCCGTTATAGGAGACCGTTTCACTGATTGTCCGTTGTTTCATGATTTAAATCGTCTTTCAACTCCTTGATATCTCGCTCGATCCTGGCCAGTTGATGCAGCATTTCGGGGGTGCGCTGTTGCGCCACCATCACCCGACGCTGTCGGCCATGGTCAATGGCGGGAAATCCCGATACTGTCTTATTTTCCGGTATGGAACGCATCACGCCGGCCCGGGCGCCTACGGTCACGCCATCGCCGATGGAAATATGGCCCGCTATTCCGGCATCCGCGCCGATGCGCACATGATTGCCGATTCGGGCGCTGCCCGCGATGCCCGCCTTGCCGGCAATGGCACAATGTTCACCTACTTGTACATTGTGCCCAATTTGAACTAAATTGTCAATCTTCGTGCCCGAACCCACCCGAGTTTCACCGAACGTTGCGCGGTCTATGGTGGTATTGCTTCCTATTTCAACATCATCCCCTATTACAACTATTCCTGTTTGGGGAATTTTGTGCCAGTGTCCGCTCAGGTCCGCAAAACCAAAACCGTCACTGCCGATGCACGCACCGGCATGAAGGATGCATCGGTTACCGATTTCCGTATCCTCACGGACCACGACATTGGGGTAGAGGACGGTATCGGTGCCGATACGGCAACGGGGGCCGATGTACACGCCAGGGTACAGCACGGTGCGGTCACCGATGGCAGCCCCGGAATCAATGCATACAAAGGCACCTACCGTAACATCAGTTCCGAGGAGAACCCCCGGTGCGATACTGGCGCCGGGGTGGATACCCAAAGGGAGGCGGGAAGGCGGTGGCGCCAGCTGATTCAATGTCATCAGGAAAGCCATATCAGGATTTTTTACACAGATCGTTACCATCGGGGCGTCGGGAACCGGGGAGGGTACGAGGGCGGCGGATGCCCTGGATAGGCGGAGCTGGTCAAAATAACGGGGGCTGCGCGCGAATGTGATTTCGCCCGGCCGGGCTTCCTGCAATCCATTTACCCCGTGAATCACGGTTTCCGGATCACCTTGCACCGTGCCGCCTACAAGTTCCGCGATTTGCCGGACCTTGATCTCCATACTGGGAGTATTCTCCTGCTGTAACAACCGTGTACACCGGCTATGGCTGATGGCGGGTGTGTGTACGGTTACTATTGTAGGGTAATGATGAACGCGTTCCAAAATTAAATTTGGAACGCGTCTTATTCTTGAAAGCGTATCCGTGCAGATAGCCGGAGGCACTATCGCAATTTGGAGGAAGAACCCATGGGCTCCTGGCATGGCAAGGTCACCGGAGCCGCAGGGTGAAAGACCCGATGTGACGTCTTCCGAAAGCACATTCCGGCAGGAGCCGACATGCTACTTATTCAGTTCCTCGAGGATACGGGGAGTGATGTCAATGGTGGCGCTATGATAGAGCACACTGGCCCGGGGGCCTTTCGAGGCGTTTAGTACCAGGTGGTACCCTTCTTTTTCCGCAATGCCCGTAAGCACTTTCTCGATATCGGTCACCACTTCTTTCAACACGCGCTCTTCTTGCGTGTCAATGAGGCGCTGACGCCGCTCGAGTTCGCTGCGGTACTGCCCGAAGTCGGATTCTATCTGGGCGCGTTTGTCAAACCGTTCATCTTCCGTCATGTTTGCCCGGTTCGCTTCATATTCTTCCTTGGCCTTTTCAATGCGCTGCGACATCGCATCGATTTCGACCTGCAGCCGGTCGACT
>JAKLHG010000085.1:0-3500 GCA_022710255.1 Candidatus Hydrogenedentota bacterium | reverse complement strand
TTCTGCAGCTCGTCGTATTTTTCCTTGCGCTTGTTATATTCCGCCATCAGCAGAGACATATCCACCACGGCGATACGGTACTGGCCGCCTTCGTTCGACTGGGAAAATGCCCCGATCGGAAACAGAGTAAGCGCCATCGCTGCGGTTAAAGCCAGGGTTAAACAGCATCTTGAAAAGCCTGCTTGAATACTCACAATAGGTTTCCTTCAATCGTTGCGCACGCTGTCCGGCTGGATGTACGTTTACAAACACCCGACGCGCGCGGGGTAGGTTGTTGCATGCATATGAACCAACGCGGTGCAGTATACCATGTATGCCGGAAATGATGCAATCACGACCGCAGACAGGGTAGGATGCCTGTACCGTATAAGGTCCGTTTCATGCCCGCGAAACGGACCCTTTTTTTTTAGAAGCGGAAGCCGGTGGACATGTGCAGTCTTCCGGAACTGCTCTGGTACTTTCCGGGATTGAGCGGATAGCCGTAGTCCACGCGGATGGGCCCGAACATGGGCACATTGAACCCGATACCGGCGCCGACACTGTAGTTGATGTCGCCCGGGCTGAAGTCGCCGGGGTCTTCCCACACCCCGCCGGCATCGGCGAAGGTGTAGACCCTGAAGATATCGGTAACACGGTATTTGAGTTCCAGGTTATACACGCTGCGGGCATTGCCGCCGATGGCGAAACGGTCGCCCCAGAACCAGTATTCCCGGATCTTGGGGCCGATGTCGCGGTTACGATAACCGCGGACCGTGTTGGTGCCGCCGGCATAATACCGTTCCTGCAGCGGGATGAAGTCGGAACTGCCATACTCGGTGATAACACCGTGCCTGGCGCGCAGGGAGAGTACCAGTTTCTTGGCATCGCCCAGGGCGCGGTACCAGGAGGAGTCGTGTTCAAAGCGCAGGAACTCGTGGTCGCCGCCGAAGCCCGCGATCTCCGCCGCAAGAATGTGCAGAGAACCGTAGTTCGGGTCGAACTTCGCGTCCAGCGTATTGCGCTCGATCTGCCAGCTGTTCGCGATCGTGGTGGATTCGCGCGCCTGCCGCCTGAGTTCCGGGTGGACATACCAGTCCAGTTCGCTCAGGTCCGTTTCCTGGACGCGAAAGGCCGTCTGAACCGTCACGTAAGGGGACATTGCCTTACCAAAACGGATTTGGCCGCCTCGGGTATCTTCGCGGTAGCGGGCGGCGCCCCGTACCCGGTAGGATTCGTCAAACACGTCGAATCCGAAGGAGAGGGGATAACCCAGAAACTCGGGTTCCGTGAAACTGAGATTATACTCATCACGCCGGTCGCCCACTTGCACGCGCAGGCGCAGTTGCTGCCCGCCGCCGGAGAAGGTCGGCCAGTTGAACAGGTCGAAGTTGTTCAGGCGCACTTCGGAGTACACGCCCAGACGGTCTTCCGTGCTGTAGCCCGCGCCGAAGTTGAAGGTGCCCGTTTTGCCTTCCTCAACGTTGACCAGCAAATCGGTAAACAGTTCGTCGTCCGTTTCGTCCAGCGTGATGCGCACCTTTTCGAAGAAGCGCGTATTGTTGATACGTTTTTCACTTTCATCCACGGCGGCGCCATCATAGCGTTCGCCTGGAATCAACAGCATCTGACGGCGAATGATTTCGTCCTTGGTGACATCATTGCCCGTGATACGGATCTCGCGCAAATACTTCAGGTCGCCCTCACTGATGTCATAGACCACGTGGGTGGTTTTCTTCTCCTTGTCCAGTGTGATCTGGGGCGTGACCACGGCGTCCACATAGCCGCTGTCCTGATAGGCTTTTTCAACGGCTTCCGCGTCCGCCGCAACCTGCCCCTTGTCATGGATTTCGCCAGGTACCACCTCAATGGAGGACTGCAATTCTTCGTCATCAAAGACCACATTCTGGGCGATGTCCAGCGTGTCGACGCTGTACTGGGGCCCCTCGTCGACATGAACGGTGATGTCCACGCGTTTCCCGTTTTCGGAAAAGGCCATATCCGTGCCCGTGATGTTGGATTCGAGATAGCCGCGATTTCCATATTCGTTGAGGATGGTGTCCAGGTCCGCGCTGAACTTGGCTTCATCGTAGCGGCCGCCGATAAACCACCATCCGGGTTTTGTTTTTATGGCTTTTTTCAGCGTGCGTGAACGCAGGTTTTCATTGCCAACGAAATTGATGCTACGAATGCGCACCTTGCGTCCCTCGTTGATGTTGTATACTAAACGGACTTGGGAGGGGCCGATGTTCTCGGCAACGACTTCCACGGACGTGTTGGCATACCCCTTGCCCTGGTAGAGATCCAGGATGGCCTTGCGCTCTTCTTCGAAGAGGTTCGGCTCAAAGGACGAGCCCTCGCGCATTTTCAACACGGCGCGGAGGTGGGGCGTGCGCACTTTGCGGTTGCCGATGATACGCACCTCGTCGATCATGCGTTTTTCCGTGACGATATAGACCAGGTCGACCTGGGCGCCGGCCTCGCGTACTTCGGAATTGACCGTGTCAAAGAATTCGCTCTCATACAGACGTTTAATGTCCCGGGCCGCCACTGCGGCATCATACACGGCGCCGGGCTGCGCCTCAATGCGCGCGCGCGCGGCGGCTTCGCTGATGTGCTGCAGCCCTTCAATGCGCACTTCCCGTATGGTGGGCGCCGCGTTGTCCTGCGCTCCCGCCGGAAACGCAGCCCATGCCAATGCCACCGCAAGTGTCAGAACATACCAGCCTTTTCCGTAATTTTTTTTCACGAGAGTAAACCTTCCGCGGTCGGTGCGCCCACAGTGAACATCAGCCTGTCGCCGATGTCCGAGGGCTGCACGGTAATGGTTGTGTCAGCGATCATCTCGCTCTTTAACAAGATTTCAGCCAAAGGATCTTCCACGTATTGCTGAACGGCGCGTCGCAGAGGACGTGCCCCGTACTCCTCACTACTCCCAATACGCACCAGAAATTCTTTTGCCTGTTCGGTCAGTTCCAGGTGAACGTGCTTTTCCGCCACTCTATCTACCACTTCTTGCACCTGAATTTCAACTATTTTCATCACGTCGGCCGTCGTGAGCCGGTGGAAGACGAGAATCTCGTCGATGCGGTTCATAAACTCGGGGTTGAATATCTTTTTGGCCTCTTCCGTGACGCGGTCTTTCATGCGGCCGTAGTTCTCTTCTTCGACGTCGCGATAGAAGCCCAGCGAGGTGTTTTTACCGATGCGCCGGGCGCCCACGTTGGAGGTCATCATGATGACCGTGTTCCGGAAGTCCACCTTGCGCCCGTTGCTGTCGGTCAGGTGTCCTTCCTCCAGGACCTGTAAAAGCGTGTTGAAGACGTCGGGATGGGCTTTTTCGATTTCATCGAAGAGAACGACCGAATACGGCCGCCGCCGCACCATCTCGGTCAGCTGGCCACCCTGGTCAAACCCGATGTATCCGGGCGGCGCGCCGATAAGCCGGGACACCGCGAACTTTTCCATAAACTCCGACATGTCAATGGTGACCAGGGCTTCCTGGTTGCCAAACAGAAATTCGG
>JAKLHG010000849.1 GCA_022710255.1 Candidatus Hydrogenedentota bacterium | reverse complement strand
GTCCACGAATTACACAAATTGTCACGAATTGGGGATGGCGGGGTGGCGGGGTGGCGTACACCGTCTCCGCGCGCATCGGAGCCGCAAACGTCCCCGTTTGCGAAGCTTCGCAGAAGCTTGTCTTTTCCTTCACAAGCCCCTTCGGGACTTTGGCAGACGAGGACGTCTGCCGCTCGTGCGCCTGTGAGCGATACATATCAGATGGGTGCAAGTCCCATTCAGAGTACCGTCAAGCTCTGTAGCTGAAGGTAACTGCGTCACCGCGAGGTGGGGTGGGGAGCAACCGGAAGCGAAGGACCAGTCCGTAGGATAACGAACTCGATTCGGCAGGATAAGTTGTCGAGCCTCCTAGCGTAAGGCGAAGACTAAGACCTGGAAATGGCGCAGCGCCAGTAAACGCTGCCTCCATCCGGGAAAACCTGAGCGGTTGGACGACGTTAAACAAGCCAGTTCAGGAGCTGTCATGTGGTTGGAGACGGAATGGTCAGAAGGTAGGTATCGTAAAGCAGGGAGACCTGTCACCGGACGTGAGAGGGTGACAGGAGTCAGAGTGCTCATAGTAGCGATGATACCCGGGACAACATAACCCGGGAGTAGCCAAGGGGCACAGGAAAACAGATTTTGAAAGGAGTACAGATGGAAGAACA
>JAKLHG010000848.1 GCA_022710255.1 Candidatus Hydrogenedentota bacterium | reverse complement strand
GTCAGGTGTGCCCAGAACAGCCCCTGACGAATATGCTTTTTCGTGATCAAAACATGGGCCACCTCCAACTCTTCCAGACTGGAGTCGCGCCAATGTTGTATTTGCGTTTCAATATTAATCATGCCGTCATTGTATCCCTTTAATAAAAAGCATTCAATCTATGGGCTGATTTTTCGGCTCATTCCCAGATTGGGTCTTGGGCTCGTTCCCAAATTCCATTTGGGAACGCACTCTCTCTTGAAATTCCATTTCTTCCTTGCGTAATGCTTGCGTAGCAGTCCATGCCCAATGGTTGCGAAGTTCAACTTCGCGTGCAATTGCGTTCCCAAATGGAATTTGGGAACGAGTTAACAACGAGTTAACAGGGAACGATGCTCATTGAGCGGGTGCGTGATGCGGGAAAAACTACGCATAGTCTCTCCCTTTGGCGCGCAGCCAATACTGCTGCAGGCCCACCACGGCAATAAACACGATGCCGGTGATGATGTTCTGGCGGAAGGCGGTGACGCCGAGAAACTGCAGGATGTTGGACAGCAGGCCGATGACCAGCACGCCGCCGAGCACGCCGCTCATGCGGCCCCGGCCGCCGCTCAGCATGACGCCGCCGAGGACCACGGCGGTCACCGCCTTGAAATCGTAGCCCTGGCCGAGA
>JAKLHG010000847.1 GCA_022710255.1 Candidatus Hydrogenedentota bacterium | reverse complement strand
TAATCTTGTGCGTGCACTGATGCTGCAAGCGGCCGCAACAAGAAACATACCTTCGGTTCGGCTTAGCTTCAAAGGAACTGCTGTTACTGTTCGCCAATGGGCGCCTATGATGGCAGTCGCCGCGCACTATGGAAGCGACTGTACAAAAATGTACAAAGCATTGCTCAATGCCATTGCCCGTGACCCCGTACCCGAAAGACCAGGAAGAGCCGAACCCAGAGCGCGAAAGCGAAGGCCAAAGAACTACCAACTATTGACCAAACCAAGGAAAGAATTCAAAGAATGTCCGCATCGAAGTAGATACGTAAAGGCTTAATTAAGTGACATTCGGGACAGTCCCGTCTCCGCTCGTTCCTCACTACGCTTGCGACAGTCCCGATTTCACCACCCTGTTCAACCCCATGACAGGGAGAACTATGTCTACACGAATTTACAACCCAACCAAAGAAAGGAACCCCTGTATGTATGACCCTGACTGAAATGCTTAACAGTGACGCTTACCAGCGCTGGGAAAGTGACCACCTGGGCAACGATTTATTTATCAACGACCCTGAACGTGCCGCCAGACTCCACGAATACGCTGAACATGGATTAAACGGTAGTACCCATGACGAGGTAATTCAGGACTGGCGCGATTATCTTGCCGACGCTGTAT
>JAKLHG010000846.1 GCA_022710255.1 Candidatus Hydrogenedentota bacterium | reverse complement strand
CGCACGGGCCTTATCCGGCGGCGGTTTCGTTTCTCGGCTTGCTGGCACTTGAGCCCGACAGGAACACCGAAATGCGCCTAACGAAGGGCGGCCAAGCGGAATCCCATCGTCATGCCCCGGTACGACGGGTCGATGTGGCTCCGACACGCCGAACGGCCGTTCTGGGCGAGCTCGGCCCAGTCGCTGCTCCGGCAGACCCGGTACCAGGTCGGAGTACTTACCCACGCGCTTCCGTCCGCCGGAGCCCCCGTGTAGTCGCTGTGCCACCTGTCTTCGCACCACTCATACACGTTCCCGCTCATGTCGTACAGCCCAAAGGCGTTCGGCAACAACCCGCCCACCGGCTTGCTGAAGCACCCGGGCTCTCCAGAGTACAAATCGTTCGCGCAGTACCACATGTACTGGCTGCGCTCTCCGTCGTCCTCGCACTCATCCTCCACCCCCAGCGAGTCCCCAAAGTAAAAACGGGTCTGCGTCCCCGCCCGGCAGGCATACTCCCACTCCGCCTCGCTCGGCAGCCGCAGCGTCGCCGGGCCCTGGCCCGTCGCTGTGATGTGCGCGTTCACCGCCGTGATAAACGCCTGCGCGTCGTCCCACGAAACCCAGTAGGCGGGATAATTAGAACCCACCCCATAGTCCCAGGCAATGCCGTCCG
>JAKLHG010000845.1 GCA_022710255.1 Candidatus Hydrogenedentota bacterium | reverse complement strand
ATTCTGCTGGCGAACACGGGGGTGATCCGGGACAAGACGGGGGCCGACGTGGCGCTGAAACACGTCGCGGAGCTGCGCCAGGAGCTGCTGGCCGACTTCGACCTGTCGGGGGTCCGGGTGAGCCCGGACGCGGCGGACCTCATCGCGGACCCGGAGGTCCAGGTGGTCTGCGAGCTGATCGGCGGCGTCAAGGCCGCGCGCACGCTCATCCTCCAGGCGCTGGAGGCGGGCAAGCACGTGGTGACGGCGAACAAGATGCTGCTGGCGATGCACGGCCGCGAGCTGGCCGAGGCCGCCGCGCGCAACGGCGTCGAACTGCGCTACGAGGCGGCCGTGGCCGGGACCATCCCGATCATCAAGGCGATCCGCGAGGGGCTGGTGGCAAACCACATTCACGCGGTCTACGGCATCCTCAACGGCACGTGCAACTACATCCTCAGCCGCATGACCTACGAGGGGAAGGAGTTTGACGAGGTGCTGAAGCAGGCCCAGGCGCTGGGCTTCGCCGAGACCCCGCCGGACCTCGACGTGGAGGGCCACGACACGGCGCACAAGTGCCAGATCCTCGCGTCCCTCTGCCACAGCTCTTACGTTCCCCTGGAGCGGGTCTATGTCGAGGGCATCACCCGCATCACCCACCTCGACGTCGCCTACGCCCG
>JAKLHG010000844.1 GCA_022710255.1 Candidatus Hydrogenedentota bacterium | reverse complement strand
CAGGTCCGTCCGTGGCGATGACAGCCAGGTTCGGATCGAGGATCTCATACGAGCATTCGCTGGAGTAGCTTCCGGCCGTGAAAACGGTGGCGATCTCGTCGCCGGCATTGGCTAAGAAGGTGAAGACCGCAGGGCCGGCTCCGCTGGCAAGGGTGATGTTGTCCAGAGCTACGACGCCATTCACGTACACATCCAGCAGGCCGCCATTCCAGCCGTCGCCCCAGGAGTCGTAGAGGTTCACGGTGTAGGTGCCGGTCTCAGCAGCGATCAGGGGTACGGGGACGTTAAGGCCGGTGGGTTGAACTCCGCCCGCTCCGTCGGTGGCGATGACTGCCAGGTTCGGATCGAGAATTTCGTACCAGTTCTCATACGCCCAGCTGCCGGCTGTGTAGACCGTGGAGATTATGTCGCCGGCGTTGGCAGAGAAGGTGTAGGGCACAGGGCCTGCGCCGCTGGCGAGGGTGATGTCGTCCAGAACAACAACTCCATTCACCAGAACATCCAGCAGGCCGCCGTTCCAGCCGTCGCCGTAGTCGTCATACAGGTTCACGGTGTAGGTGCCGGTGATCGCCGCGACAAGGGGTTCGGGCGGCACAGTCCAATCATACACCAGATTATAGAACCTGAGGTTGAAGGGCTCGGTCGCGTTGGGGGCGCCGGG
>JAKLHG010000843.1 GCA_022710255.1 Candidatus Hydrogenedentota bacterium | reverse complement strand
GGTCTTTGATCACAATTTTGCCCTCGGGTTGTTTTCCCGCATATGTTTCATACAGCTCGGCTTCTGTGATAGTGACATCCTTAAATTGTTCGGCCGCGACCTCATATCCCCATTTGCAGAACGCTCCTTCGGTATACTTCATGATGTTTCCCTTGTGCATGAGGGTCACGCTTTTATAATGGTGGTCAATGGCGAATTGAATGGCGCGGGCCACCAGCCGCTTTGAGTTTTTTGCGCTGATGGGCTTGATGCCGATGCCGCAATCTTTGTCTAAATCCGCGCCCATTTTGTCACAGAGAAAAGAGATTACCCGGTTTGCCTCAGGGCTTTGTGAAGCCCATTCAATTCCTGCATACACGTCTTCGGTGTTTTCCCTGAATATCACCATGTCGATTTTTTCAGGCGATTTCATGGGGCTTGGGACCGGATCAATATATTTGACCGGCCGGACGCAGGCGTATAGATCCAGTTGCTGGCGGATGGAAACGTTTAAACTCCGGATACCTTTGCCCACCGGCGTGGTCAGGGGACCTTTAATGGCCACAACATATTTTCTGACGGCATCCAACGTCTGCTGAGGCAGCCACTGGCCGGTTTTTTCAAACGCTTTTTCTCCGGCATAGATTTCAATCCAGTCGATTTTTTTCTTGCCGCAGTACGCTGCA
>JAKLHG010000842.1 GCA_022710255.1 Candidatus Hydrogenedentota bacterium | reverse complement strand
GGCATTCTCGATGAAGACCGAGTCGCCTCCCATGAACTGCTGGATCTTCGCGCGCGCCTCGGGAGAGGCTTTCGTTTCCGTTCCGGAGTTCCCGTATGCACTTAATAACGCCGTTAATCCGCACAGTAGTGCCACCCCTATAAACAGGTTCTTGTTCATAAATCCAACTCCTATTCAGCGCGAAGAAATCTATTAATTTTATATAATAACTGTTTTATATGCAGGTTTTAGTATATGGTGTATAAGGTGCCTGGTATGAGACACGACCTCGGTGGATGAAGGTGTTTCTAAGAGTTACCACGTTTTGCTTGCTCTCTAACTCAAAATATGCTTTATATGATAGGTCATATCCTGTATAAAAGCAAGATTTAATTTAGCACACTGGGCACAACAGGGTTTGGTCAAAGGGATAATTCGTTCTGCGGGGATAGTTCTGCGGTGCTATCGGCCGCTATACCTTTATCGGCTCATATCTGGTATAGAAAACATGAACGGAAACAGGACCAACCCCTGTGCGCAGTCCTTGACCGTTTCACCTCTCCCGCAGCGGTGATTCGTTGAAGAACGGCAAGGCGCTTAAGGCCATTTCACTGACAATTTAATATGAGTTCTAACAATACTGGGATCGCTGCCATCCCTGGCGGCTAGCGCGGGCAAGATAGACTA
>JAKLHG010000841.1 GCA_022710255.1 Candidatus Hydrogenedentota bacterium | reverse complement strand
GGTGTCTCCCTTGACAATTCAACCCATCCCGAACTAAGCGCATGGAATTCAGCGAAGCAGGTTTTCAAGTATCCGGCCCCCGGGGAAAAAACGGCCATCAATTTTACAAGCACCTACACGGTGCCGCAGGATTTCAAGGGATCAGACATTTGTTTTTATGTCACGGAAGGGAAATCGACACCTCGGCGTATCAGCAATAAATTCTGCATCATCGTCAAACCGACGCTGAAGCCTCTTTTTAGGGAGAAAATCAAGCTGACGCCTCCGTAATGGTGTTTAGATTGCTGAGGTTGTGTCATGATGTCATTCTGAAGCTTTAGCCGAAGAATCTCTTCCTCTCAACACAGGTTGATTATTAGATTCTTCGCGGAGTTTATCCTTGAGCGCGGCGAAGGATTCAGAATGAGCTCGAGCGTAAATGGGGTATGACGACACCGGCTTGCTGGCCAACATGTCCCCGATTTGATGAACAAAACGCAAAAAAGGGGATCGGGTGATGAGGTCCGATCCCCTTTTCTGTATATTTGCGTGGCGAAGCTGCCTTTGATGGGTGGCAAAGCGGATTGGCGTTTCGTCAACCCTTTTCGGCGCTGACCATCAGATCCCCGATCATTTTGCTGAACCGGGAGGGATTTGCGACCTTCCCGCCCTCGGCGATGACCGCCAG
>JAKLHG010000840.1 GCA_022710255.1 Candidatus Hydrogenedentota bacterium | reverse complement strand
GAAGCTTGCGTTCCCAGTTTTTGGGCCAGCCCATCTCACGCATTTCCGCCGATGAAAATCGGCGGCCCCATTGAAGCCGCTCCCCGCTGTCTCAAGTCGTCTCGTTGCCCACCATTTCCGCCGATGAAAATCGGCGGCCCCATTGAAGCAATCTGTCAGGTAATTTAAAACCCCTGCCCCAACACAATTTCCGCCGATGAAAATCGGCGGCCCCATTGAAGCAGGCGTATGCACAGTGACAAAGTGCGCCCGTGGGCTATTTCCGCCGATGAAAATCGGCGGCCCCATTGAAGCACGGTTATCCCGTCCGCGCCCGCACCCGCAAGCATGCATTTCCGCCGATGAAAATCGGCGGCCCCATTGAAGCCCGGCAGTCCTGCACCTGCCGCTCGCGCTCAGTTACTATTTCCGCCGATGAAAATCGGCGGCCCCATTGAAGCTTATCTTAATTCCTGTTGATTGACATAAGGATCAAAAATTTCCGCCGATGAAAATCGGCGGCCCCATTGAAGCTCGGTTGTCTCGTCCGCATAGCGTTTCACCGCGCGATTTCCGCCGATGAAAATCGGCGGCCCCATTGAAGCTGCGTTTCTGCGTCCGCACTCGCTTTTTCGTGGCTATATTTCCGCCGATGAAAATCGGCGGCCCCATTGAAGCGGGCGATCTGCTG
>JAKLHG010000084.1 GCA_022710255.1 Candidatus Hydrogenedentota bacterium | reverse complement strand
GGCGAAGTCCGCCAACCCGGACTGCATTATTTGGCTCACCTGTTACGATCTGCAACACCCCATGTTGAAAGATTCACGCATGTTGCGGGAAGTGGACTGGATTTTGAACGAACATCCCGACACGGAAAAACTGGCCCATCTCCGCGCCGCCATCGGGCCGCAGACCCAAATCATTCAATGTATCTGCGGCTGGGGCGATCAACATAATGCGGAGAAAATCATCACTAATCCTGCCTTTGATGCGCTTGGCCTGTACGGCTTTGCGCGTCCCGACCTCGAGACCACCGTGCCGCCTGAAGATGATTCCGGAAATGCCCGCAATATAGCGGCCATGCGTAGAGCATTCAATTCACCCTGACACGGTTAACGCCCGTGTTGGTAAACACTTATCTACAGCACTTGTCTGTCCAGAAAGAAGGAATTCCATGAACATAAAAGTCTACTTAATTCCCCTGGTACTCCTGCCCTTGTTGGCCTGGTCGGCTGTGGAGCCGGATTTGGAGGAGGTCTATACGGTAGCCTGGGACTCGCCCAGTGAAGGGTCGGCGGGTTCCATGCCCCTGGGCAACGGCGCTTACGGTCTTAACCTTTGGGTGGAACCAGGCGGGGATATATGCTTTTACATTTCGGGAAGCGGCGCCTGGAGCGGCAACGCCCGCCTGCTCAAGTTGGGTCGGGTGCGCATCACGCTCGAGCCCGGCCCCATGGAGGGGAACGTCCCTTTCCGGCAAGTGCTGGACACGCGCACGGGTATCGCCTCCATTGTTTTCGGCGGGGAAGACAACGCGACGCGTGTTGAAATCTGGGTGGACGCGAACTTTCCGGCGGTGCGTGTCCAGATGCGGAGTGCTATCCCGCGGCGCATGCGCGCCCGCGCTGAAACCTGGCGTACGGAACCACGGGAACTGCGGCCGGAGGAGCGGGACAGCGCCTATGGGCTCGTTGATTCCGGCAAGCCCATCCTGGTGGAACCGGATGTGTACGGTGACGGGGCGTCCGGGGCCATAGTGCTCTATCATCGGAACGAGCATTCGATATGGGGCGAGACCCTCCGACATCAGGGGATGGAAGGGTGGAGGACGGAGGGACACGACCCGCTGCTGCATCGGACCTTCGGCATGCGTCTATCCGGCGAGGGGTTCCTGTGCGAGGATGCGCGTACTCTTGTCGGCGCCGAGGCGCAATCGCATCTGCTCAATATTCATCTGCATACGGAACAGGCAGAGACACCCGCCGCCTGGCGCGATGCCTTGGAAGACCTCGCCCGGAAGGATACCCGGTCTTATGACCAGGCGCTGCGGGAGCATTCGGCCTGGTGGAACGCGTTTCAGGAACGGAGCTGGATTCATATTGAAGGTAATGACGTTGCGCATATAAACCGCGGGTACGCCCTGCAGCGATATATTACGGCCTGCGCGGGACGGGGCGAATTCCCGATTAAGTTCAACGGGTCCCTGTTCACCGTGGACGCGGAGGAAAAGGGGCGTCACCTTGACGCGGATTATCGGCGTTGGGGCGGGCCGTACTGGTTCCAAAATACACGGCTGGTCTATTGGCCCATGCCGGCGGCGGGCGATACGGGCATGATGCTTCCTCTCTTCAAGATGTACCGGGAGATGCTTCCTTTCGCGGAGGCTCGCACACAGACCTATTTTAACCACAAGGGCGCGTTCTTTCCGGAAACACTCTATTTCTGGGGCGCGTATGCCAATGACAATTACGGGTATGCCCGGAACGAGCTGCCCGTCGGCGTTACAGAGAACCGGTATATCCGCTACTACTATGACGGCGCCCTTGAACTGATTCTGTTGATGCTTGCTTACCACGCTTATACCGAAGAAGACGCCTTCTTGAACGAATATGTATTTTCCCTGACGGAGCCGGTATTACGTTTCTATTTTGAACATTACGGAAAGGATGAACAGGGCAAACTGCGCGTATATCCCTCGCAGGCACTGGAAACCTACCAGGACGCAGTCAATCCCCTGCCGGTTGTCGCGGGTTTGCAAAGCGTCCTCGAGGGGCTGCTCGCCCTGCCGGAGTCTTTGACAGCCACGGAACAGCGCCTGCAATGGGAGCAATGGCTTCAGGCTGTTCCGGCATTGCCTACCCGCGAGGAGAAAGGGCAGGCCCTGCTCGCCGCAGCGGAAAAACTTCTGGAGAAACCAGCCAATGTGGAGAATCCAGAGCTGTATGCAGTTTTTCCCTACCGTCTTCATGGCATTAACAAGCCGGGCCTGGAAATGGCGCGGCGTACCTTTGAACTGCGGCGGGTTAAAGGGAACAGGGGATGGAGTCAGGATGAAACGCAGGCGGCCCTGCTAGGCCTGACGGAGAAGGCGCGGCGCGGCCTGGATGACCGGCTCCGCCGTAAGCATGAGGGTAGCCGGTTCCCCGCGTTCTGGGGCCCCAATTACGACTGGGTGCCCGACCAGGATCACGGCGGTAACGCCATGACAGCCCTCCAGACCATGCTGCTGCAGGCGGACGGAAACCAGTTCTATCTGTTTCCCGCATGGCCGAAGGACTGGAACGTGTCTTTCAAACTGCACGCGCCCGGAAACACCACGGTACAAGGCCTCTATCGAGATGGCAACCTTCTGGAACTCTCCGTGGAACCGGAAGCGCACCTCGATCAACTCACCGTACTAACGCCGCAGTAACAGGCGCCGGTCAACAAGGAATGACGTTATGAAATTTTGGATGATGCTGCTCCTTGCCGCGAGCCTGCCCGTGTCACTCTTTGCAGCCGACCCGGCCGCTCTCCCGCCTCTGCCTGAGTCCGAGATGGTCTCGGGGCTGGATTGGCTGGTGGACACGATAGAAGCGAAAGCCGGTGTTTACCACACCGCCGACGGGAAGGGGATAATCCTTTCAAACGGCCTCCTGCGCCGCACGTTCCGGCTGGAACCCAACGCCGCCACCACGGGGTTTGACAACTTCGTCTCCGGCGAAGTGCTGTTGCGCGGGGTAAAGCCGGAGGCGGTGATTACAATTAACGGGCGCAAAATAGAAGTCGGGGGCCTGAAAGGGCAGCCCAATTATGCCTACCTGGACAAAGCCTGGCTGGACGGCTTGCAGGCTTCTCCTGAGGCGATGCAGTATACGGGCTTGGAAACGGGACCGTTGGAGGCGCGGCTGGACTGGAAACAGGCGCGTCATCATGCCCCAGATGCCGTCTGGCCGCCGGCGGGTGTGCACCTGCGCATGGACTACGCCATGCCCGAAACGGAGCAGGCACTTCAGGCAATTACGGTTTCCGTGCATTACGCGCTGTATGACGGCCTGCCCCTGTTGTGCAAATGGATTACCGTTACCAACGCCGGAACCGCCCCGGTCACGCTGGACGGTTTTATAAGCGAAACGCTGGCGGCGGTAGAGTACAGTTCGGATGTGGAAGACCGGGACGGTGCTGCGCGGCCGCCCAATATTCACGTGGAAACGGAGTATGCCTTTCTTGCCATGAGCGCCATGAATGCGGGCCGCCATGCCATCCGCTGGATACCCGACCCGGATTATGAAACCCAGGTCAACTATGAACGCAAGAACCCCTGCCTGCTCGAAGTGGGCCCGGCGGTCGGTCCGGCGGTTCCCATCGCGCCCGGCGAAACCTTCTTTTCGTTCCGCACCTGGCTGCTGCCCTTTGACGGGGATGACCGGGAACGGAACGGCCTGGCGCAGCGGCGCATGTATCGCGCCATCGCGCCGTGGGTCACAGAAAACCCGCTGATGCTGCACGCGCGGTTCTCCGACCGGCACGCCGTGGAGAACGCCGTAGACCAGTGCGCCGAAGTCGGTTTTGAAATGGTCATCCTGACCTTCGGCAGCGGCTTCGACATCGAAAATGACCGGGACACCTACCTGAAGCAAATGACGAGATACGCGGAATATGCCCGGGCAAAAGGCATTGAAATCGGGGGGTATTCCCTGCTCGCTTCGCGGAGCATTGATCCGGAAAACAATGTCGTCTCCCCGGAGGGTTCCCCGCCCGCCTTTGGCCAGTCGCCCTGCCTGCAAAGCCGCTGGGGGCAGGACTACTTTGCCAAATTGTACGCCTTTTTTGACCGCACGGGCTTTACGTCGCTCGAGCACGACGGTTCCTATCCCGGAGACCTGTGCGCCAGCGCGAGCCACACCGGTCACCGCGGCCTAGACGATTCACGGTGGACCCAATGGAAAACCATCACCGATTTTTATCACTGGTGCCGCGGGCGCGGCATCTTTTTAAATGTGCCCGACTGGTATTTCCTGAGCGGGTCGAACAAGACCGGCATGGGCTACCGGGAAACGAACTGGAGCCTGCCCCGGGAACAGCAGGTCATTCATACGCGCCAGAATATTTACGACGGCACCTGGGAGAAAACGCCGAGCATGGGCTGGATGTTCGTGCCGCTCACGGAATACCACGGCGGCGGCGCGGCCGCCACCATCGAACCGCTCGACGAACACCTTGACCATTACGAGCGCATGCTCGTGGGCAACCTGGCCTTCGGCGTCCAGGCCTGCTACCGCGGCCCGCGCCTCTACGACACAGACCGCACCCGTGATATGGTGAAGAAGTGGGTCGCCTGGTACAAGGAACACCGGGATATCCTCGAAAGCGATCTCATTCACGGCCGCCGCGCCGACGGCCGCGACCTGGACTGGATGCTGCACGTCAACCCGAAGCTGGAAACAAAAGGCATGCTGGTAGTGTTCAACCCGCTCAACCAGCCGATGGAACGGACCCTGAAGGTGAATCTGTATTACACCGGACTGAAAGACCGGACCGTTGTTACTGATGAATCCGGAGAAGAACAAGCGTTGTCCCTGAATCGCGATTACACCGTTTCCTTACCGGTGCATGTGCCCGCACACGGTTTCGCCTGGTATACTATTATGTAATTTACATAAAGTATTATATGTACTTTTAAAAAAACCATTATTATGTCGAGTTTTTAGTAACGAGAAAAAAGGAAATGTATTCTTTAAATCACTCATAATTCGGAATACAGCTGGGAGAAGTCGTTTGCCACGGTATTGGGAAATCTTATCTGTATATTTACTATGCTTAACACCATTACTTTCGATTGCCTTGGCGGATCAAGGGGCGGTAATGACTTCTGTTCAAGGAAGGCCACAGAATCCCACTTTTCAGGTGCTGGATGATTTTGTCAAGGAATTGATGAAGCAATGGGATATTCCGGGAGCTTCATTAGCGGTTGTTGAAGGAGGCGTATTAGTTCATTGGCGGGGTTTCGGTTATGCTGACCGTGACCGCTTTATCCCTGTAGAATCCGATACGTTGTTCCGCATTGCCAGTATTTCAAAGCCCATTACCGCAGTGGCGGTGTTGCGGCTTGTTGAGACCGGTAAACTCTCTTTGGAGACAACGCTTGCTGAAGTGCTGCCTGAACAAGTCCGGAGTGTTCCTGATACAAACATTTCCAAGATAAACATCAGGCAACTTTTGCAGCATACAGCAGGCTGGGATGACGGCGATCATGATGAAGTCGCGCTTCGCAATGATATACGGCGTCTAGCGCGACTTGCCGGGCCGGATGACGCCGTTACTCCAATGGACATAATTACCCGGCGGCTGGCGCGTCCCCTGGATTATGTTCCTGGAAGCGATCATGCATATAGTAATTTCGGATATGTGGTACTGGGCAGGATTATAGAAAAAGTCTGTCAAACGCCTTATCTTGACGCTATCCGGGAACTGGTGTTTGTGCCCGTGAATCAGGATTGCCCTATACTAATAGGGTCGCCTTGGTTGGCGCAATGTGCACCCAAGGAATCATGCTACTATGATTATCCGGACGCACCGTCCACGGAAGCCGCCCTGAAACCGGGGAAGGCTGTAGCCTGGCCCGATGGTGGTATCGCCATTGCTTCTCTTGATGCTGCGTTAGGATGCGTTACTTCCGCTCCATGCCTGTCCCGCTTTGTGGATGCTGTCTTTGCGGCGCGGGAGGGGCGCCCCGGACTCCTGAGCAAAGATACACTCGAGGAAATACTCAAACATCCTGCCGGTGCGCCCGGCGCCGACGAGGAGACGTATTATGGACTGGGCTGGCGTGTAAAATACGTAGATGGGAAACCTTATATATGGCATGGGGGCAGTCTGCCTGGAACTTCAGCGTTGGTAGTGCATGTACCAAATGGAAGCACGCTTGCACTACTTATGAACTCGCGACCCCAAGCATGGGAAGCCTTCAACGATCATCTTCACCAGATAATGGGCAAATTTGTTCATATGCCGATAAATGAGTAAGTGCACAACTGGTTTTGTAAATAAATCGTCCGTTGACATTTTTATCCTCTTGTAGTAAACTTCTTGTTGCCTTGGTAAATTTTGTACCAATTCTACCTCAACGTGCAGGAATATCCGGGATGTTTCGTTCTCCTTCCTTTATCAGGCGCATTTCTATAGTCATGCTGCTTTCCTTTTTTCCTGTAAGTGTGCAAGGGTGGAATTTCTTTCCGTCAGAATATGCCCATGCGCAGGAAGTCCATCCAACGGTCTTCCCTTCGGATTCATTATTTGAACTGTTGGCAGCAAGCAAAATAGTTGCACAGGGAGATTCCGTCCTTAAAGATACGCTGTATTTGAAGGATGGCAGGCAACGCGAGCGGTTGGCAAAGCACTTTCAAACTATGCGGCATCGCAACCCTGAGGGCGGTGCAGGCGCGGAGGAAACCACTGCGGCACTTTTTCCTTTTCAACCCAGCGCACTTTCCTCGGGACCGAAGGCGTTTAGCAGACCGGCACCTGAAGCGGTTCGCCCTCTGGCTGCTTCCCCGATTCCCTATGCGGACAGTAATAAAGACCGCTTCATCCTCGCAAAGCCACGCACGATACGAGGGCGCCAAAGAACGTTGGATTCCGTTGCGGATACCGTAAGCGATACGTTAAAGAATGAATCCTTATCAGATTCCACGATGGCACAGGAGCCGGATGCTGCTCCTGTTATAGAGTCGCCTTCAATTTCTGTGGAAGACGGGCGGGCGCTGTTGGCTTCGGGTGACTATGCTTCCGGCGCCGCAGCGTTATTGGCGCTTGTAGAGGGTTCGATGGAAGCGGAGATACGCGCCGAAGCGGATTATAGCGTGCGCCTTTTGTGGCGGGAAGCGGCTGCGGGCAGCCTGAGCAAAGAACAACTGGATGCCATCGAAGCGGCATTGCCATCGTGGGATTCGTTGACCACACCGGAAAGCGCCAATCAGGTCATGCTCTTTTCTTACCTGCGTGCAGAGCGTTTTTCCAAAGCCGGTAATGATGCCGCCGCCACCGAATACTTCCTCCAGGCACAACATCAGGCGGCGGATATCATGACCGCTTTTCCGGAGTCGCCTGTTCTTATTCGCACCGTGCAGGCTTATATTGATGCCTCTCGCCGTCTCGATGATGAAGAAATGCGGAGCGCGCTGGATTGGTGTCTGGCAAAGGCGATGGACAAGGAAACACCCAAGGCCCTGGCATTTGCGCTTCGCTCCGCCACTGCGCCGGCAATTTATATCCAGTTTCGGGACCGCACGAATGCACTTGTTTTGCGCATGGATGCAATAGTTGATGCTTCGAGCGAAGATTTTGCCGGATGGCAACAGAATGCCGACACGTTCCCATGGGTCCGGGCAGAGTTGTGTTATGCCCAGGCTATGTCTCTGTACGATCTGTCCCATAGAAAAGCGGCGGTAACCGCGTTTGAAGCAGCCCTTGCCGCAGCGCCCGAAGGGGATGAACTGGTCTATCGGGCCGCTTTGGCCCGGCAATATGTGCTGAACCTGCTGCACTACAATGACTATGAAGCCTGTATAGCGGGATTGCAGTCCTACCTGGACGCGTACGCGGAATCGCCCTATATAGATCGGGCGCTTATGCATATGGCGGACGTGTACCAGCGTACACAGAACAATATGGCCGCCTACGAGACCTACGGAAAAGTTATCGAACTGTTTCCGGACAGCGTCATGCGTGAAGGCGCCGAGCGCACGCGTGCTTTCCTGGAGGCCCATATCCTTGATGGGCAGAACGGTATGGAGGTGCCCGATGGAATGCCTGTGCTGGACAGCCCCAGGCTCGCCATGACCTGCGGGCCCGAGGCACTCCACCGTATGCTGGCGCTTCAGGGCGTAGGCGCTAACGGGAAGGACCTGGCGACCTTATCTTCCACGACGCAGGACGGCGCCAACATGTTGGGGTTACTTGCGGCCGCGCGAGACAAGGGGACGGCGCTCGCAGGGGTACATGCCGCGGATATTTCGTTGTTGCCGGTTCCTTTTGTCGCCCATACCCATGTCAACCACTTTTTCCTGGTAACGCATGTCGGAGAAGATACCGTGGAAGTGCGTGAAGGGGCCGGCGTTCACAACTTGCCCCGGGAGGCATTCCAGGAAATGACTACGGGGCTGGCCCTCGTCAATAAGAGCGTTTCGGACAACCTTGACCCTGTTACCGACGAAAGTGTCTTGAGACTGGCAATGGGCGGCCAAGGCGACCCTGTTTTCCCTTCTCCCGCTCCCACGACCTGCCCCAATGGCGATTCCGTGGATTGTATCGAAACCCAAACGTCCATACCCGGAAACGGTGATGAACCGCCGGAGTCCAAATGTCCTCCCGCCGGCGATGTTGACGGTGAGGGACAAGGTACGGTGGGCAGGCCTGGTATGCGTCTTGGGGGTGGAGGCGGCGCCAATGCCCATGTCCCCGGCATGGTAAGCGCCGGTAAAGCCATTTTCGGTTCCGGGATCACGGGGCCTGAACTGAACTTGTATATCATGGGCCGCCAAGGTTCTCAAAATGCGCGGCAGACCGATATTTCCACCCCGGTACGGGGAGGAAAGTTGAATCTGGAATTTTCCCGTGTCTATTTCAATTCCTGGGGTACACCGCAGAATGCTTCGAGCGCATCAACCCATGATTTGGGGGTAGGCTGGTTTCATACCTATCAGGATTATGCGGTGTTTTCTACGAATACAGTTGCGGGCAAGCCGAATACCCCGGTAGGTGTTGCCCTGAATATCGCACAAAATACCCGTATCTACGTCTATTATGCCACCGATGCGCAGGGCGTGGATGAGTATCGGATTGACACCACCTTTGATGTCGGTGACGCCAGCAGCGGCGGCGCTCAGACGGAAGAACTGGGCAATAAAATTTATCGGGACCCGAATACAAATCTTTTTAAATTAGTGTATCCGAACAACAGTTCAAAAACCTTTTCTCCCGTGGGCGGTGTTTTGCACTCCGTCGCGGACCAGAATGGGAACGTGCTCTTGATGGGGTATGACTGGGGCGCTTTGGATACCGTAAGTGGTTCTGATGATCGTTTCCTGAAATTCCATTGGAACAGCTATGGCCAAATATCCAGCGTTGAACTGCGCAAATGGACCGGAGTCGGTCAGTCTATCGTGCTGCGCACGGTTACCTATATCTATACCAGTAATTCAACGCTTGCAAGCTTGTTTCAGGTAGTCTATTCCGACTCATCCTATAATGAGTTTTCCTACGGAAAGAAAGATTCGGCAGACCCTTATTATTCCTATATAACGGATATCCGGGACCGCTCGGGATTGTATACCACGTTGACCGCAGAATACAGTCTGGACACCTGGCAGTCAACGTGGTACCGGGTAACCCGTCAAACGGTTACCCATGCCACGACAGGGTTGTATACCGTCTATGACCAGCTGGACGCCACGGGTTCGCTGGTGGCGGTATCCCATTATGACTCCCCCACCAACGGGAATCTCCTGGCCAAGGCCGTGTTCTATGGGGACTCTTCCGCGTTCGCCAACAGCCAGGAACAGTATTACGCGGACCCGTCCGGCGTCTACAAACGCATCTGGTCGTATGCGTATTCTCATCTGAACTACCGGGATCTGATGTATATTACAGACCCCTCCACCCTTACGTCGTACCGGTACGAATATAATACCCAGGGCCAGATCACCAAAATGTACCGCATCGCCGGCACGCCGCCGTTGCAGTTCGAGTACGACAGCACAGGCCTGAAGCCGGTGAAACGCATCGATCCCAACCTGGCGGAGTCGACCTATACGTATGACAGTGCGGGCAACATCAGTTATTACCACCATCCCTCCATGGGCGCCGCCTCGGTGCATTATGTTTATGACGCCTACGGCCATATGACCAGTATGACCGATCCCTGCGGCAAGACCTGGTCCTATACCTATGATTCGCGCGGCAACCAGACCTCCGCGACCGATCCCAACAATCATACCACCACCCTGGCCTACGATGATTTCGGGCGCGTTGTGTCGGTGCTCGACCCGATGAACAAACTGACCGAGTTCGAATATACGGACAGTATCTGCGGCGGGTGCGGCAGCGGCCAGTCGCAGATTGCGCTTATTCGCGATCACGACGACAACGAAACGACCTTCGAGTATGACAGCGCGGGCATGCTGATCCGGGTCGAGAACGAAACGGGTCAGGCGGTGGTCAACACCTACGACGCCATGCACCGGCTGATCCAGGTCTCCCATGAAAACGGTCCCGTGGTAGCGTCCTACACCTATGACGCCTTGAACCGGGTGATCGCCACAGCGGACGGCGACGGCAAGGTTACCACCTATACCTACAACTTCCTGGGAGATCTCACGGCGGTTACCGACGCGGAAGGAACAACCCAGCTGGTCTACTACACCAACGGCAATCTTCGTCAGATTATCGATGGCAAGAACAACATCACGAATTTCTATTACTACAACGCGGGCGGCCTGGCCAAAATGGTGAACGCCCTCGGCCAAACCGTCACATACAGCTATGACGCCATGGGCAACCTGGTCCAGGTAGGCGCGGGCGCCAACGGTGATATTGACAC
>JAKLHG010000839.1 GCA_022710255.1 Candidatus Hydrogenedentota bacterium | reverse complement strand
CGCCAGCCACCTGGTGATGCGCGGCGTCTCGCTGAAGGCGGTGCAGGAGCTGCTGGGGCACAGCACGATCGAGATGACCATGCGCTACGCCCACCTGTCGCCACAGGTGACGCGCAACGCAGTGGCCATGCTCGACCAGGAGGCTCCGAGGGCGGCGGGCGCGGAAGGGCTCAACACCGTGCTGGGTCACGGCCCCAGTACGGCCCCATGTATGGCCAGTGTTGCAAACAGGCCATGAACATTGGATGAAAGTGATGGAGGCGGCGGGAATCGAACCCGCGTCCGAGAATGATCCAACCGGAGCCACTACATGCTTATCCCGCGTTCAGTTTAACCACCGCCAGCGCCCACGGGCGGGCACTGTCGGCCGCGATCCTGGCTGCGTTTCGCCTTCCACCCGTCAGGAGAAGTGGTCGGCTATCCCGCTCAATGACATCCAGGTCCGGTACGCAGGAGCTCCCGGTTGGACGTGGTCGCACTCAGGCGGCCAGGGGCATCTGCTGGTTGGCAGTTTTCAGGTGCCTGGTTTTTACGAGGGCTAGGCTCCCCGGCATGCAACTCGGCGTTCACATCCCCGTCGAATCCAAATCGCCCCCGAGATTCCAAAGAACCACGGACATCCTAAGGCCTCCCCGACCCTTCCGCAAGCGGATAATCAATGTCGTATATTTTC
>JAKLHG010000838.1 GCA_022710255.1 Candidatus Hydrogenedentota bacterium | reverse complement strand
CATCGAGGTGCAGGACAACGGCCACGGCATGTCGGAGCAGAACGCCCTGCTGGCCATTGAGCGCCATGCCACGAGCAAGATCCGGTCGGCACAGGACCTGGACGCCATCAAGACCCTCGGATTCCGGGGGGAGGCCCTCGCCAGCATCGCCTCGGTCTCCCGGTTTCTCCTCACCACGCGCCGCGCCGCCGACGCCGAGGGCACCCGCCTGCGGGTGGACGGCGGGGTGCTGCGGACGGTGGAGAAGACGGGCGCGCCCCCCGGCACGACCATTTCGGTGAACCGCCTGTATTTCAACACCCCCGTCCGCGCGAAGTTTCTCAAGGGCATCGCCACGGAACTGGGGCACTGCATCGATGTGGTCCAGCGCCACGCCTTCGCCCACGAGGGCGTCGCCTTCCAGCTTTTCCACAACGACAAGGCGCTGCTGGACATCCCGGAGCGGGCCACCCTGCGCGAGCGTGTGGCCCTGGTGTGGGGGCTGGCCTTCTCCCGCGAGATGGTGGAGGTGGACGCCGAGGAGGGCGGGTTCCGGGTGCGCGGGCTGGTGGGCAGCCCCGCCCTCACCCGCACCGGGCGCTCCCACCAGTTCTTTTTCATCAACGGGCGCCCCGTGGTCAACCGGGTGCTGCAATACGGGCTGGCGGACGCCTACCGGGGCCTGCTCACGGTTGGCCG
>JAKLHG010000837.1 GCA_022710255.1 Candidatus Hydrogenedentota bacterium | reverse complement strand
GTGCCGCCGAAACCGAAACCGGGAAGAATCCACGCATACGAGGTGCCGTCCCGGAACCCCCGCAGGATGAACTCGTCCAGCCACAGGGCGAGGTTGGCGTCAGGCTCCAAAGTTCCGGCGGCCAGACCGGGCGCGGGCACGAACATCATGAGCGCCCAGTACGCCGCGAGGAGCGCCGCCGCCAGAAGCGCCTGAAGGGGCAGGGTCAGGTGCAGCACGGCCACCGCCGCGATCAGATACCCCACGGCGATCGCCTGGAGGGTGTTCGAGAAGAGATGCAGGGTGTCCAGGTTGAACTCCAGCAGGTTGCCCTGGGCGATCATGCCGAAAATCCACAGCAGAACCAGCCGCCGGGCGATGCGGCGGTAGATTTTTCGGTAGTCCCGCGACTCCCCCAGACGTCGCGCGAAGGCGAAGGGAAGCGACA
The DNA here is from genome assembly GCA_022710255.1 of Candidatus Hydrogenedentota bacterium. Taxonomy (GTDB): domain Bacteria; phylum Hydrogenedentota; class Hydrogenedentia; order Hydrogenedentales; family CAITNO01; genus JAAYBJ01. The sequence continues at coordinate 252 of JAKLHG010000837.1, read as the reverse complement.
CCCCCGCCAGAAACAGGAAGAGGGGCATGATCATGTCCCAGGCCGTGAATCCCGTCCATTCGGGGTGCGACAGCTGGTAGAGGAAAGCCTTGGGCACGCCGCGGGCCCCGCAGAAAAGCGCGACCACGGCGATCAGCAGTTCCCTGCCGCCGACGATCCAGAACATGTCAAAGCCGCGCAGGGCATCCACGGACACAATCCGTCGGACAGCGGGCGGGGGGGCTACGGTGGGCTCGGTCACGGGGGCATCCT
>JAKLHG010000836.1 GCA_022710255.1 Candidatus Hydrogenedentota bacterium | reverse complement strand
TCATCGGGCAATCTCTCGATCTTGCGCTTCGCCGGGCGAACCGACAGAAGTCGTTCTCCCTTCCCGCCCTCTGGGCGGGCGCGGAACTGAGAGGTTGCCCGATGACGGAAATTCGCAAAAAGCCCAATGAATCGCGGCATCTCATTCCCCCTTTGAAGACGGAACCGACAGAAGTCGGTCTGCCCGGCGAGGCGCAAGAACGAGAGATTGCCCCATGCCCGAAATCCCCAAAAACACCAATGATTCGCACTATCTTATTCCCCCTTTGAAGGGGGTGGCGCGGAGCGCCGGGGGATGTTGCCCCCGCACATCGACTTCTGTCGGTTCCGTCTTCAGAGGGGGAATTCCGCAACACTATGTCTGCAACTTGCAGGTCGTGTTGTGCGCGACACAGAGACCTTTGGATGCGAGAACAGGCGCAGCGAAGCGTAGCACTTCAGTTTCCCTTTGAAGATAGCGTGTCGGAAATCAACCCGAAGAACATCCCCCTTGATCCCCCTTCAAAGGGGGAATTCTGCTACACCATGTCTGTAAGTTGCAGGAAGTATTGTGGGCGACACAGAGACCTTTGGTTGCAGGAAGAGGCGCAGCGAAGCGTACGCATCTCATTCCCCCTTTGAAGGGGGTGGCGCGGAGCGCCGGGGGATGTTCTTCCCTTCTTTCTTAAATGCGCAGCTTCT
>JAKLHG010000835.1 GCA_022710255.1 Candidatus Hydrogenedentota bacterium | reverse complement strand
TCATCGGCGGAAATCCCGGCTCGCTCACCCGCAACGATACGATCGTGCGCCAGCTTCAATGGGGCCGCCGATTTTCATCGGCGGAAATGTCAGATGCGGCGGGGAAATTGTGGAGGACGACAATGCTTCAATGGGGCCGCCGATTTTCATCGGCGGAAATAAACCAAACATAGATTATGATGCGCTGGCATCCGATAGCTTCAATGGGGCCGCCGATTTTCATCGGCGGAAATTTGCCGAGCAAATGCGCGGAGCGTGTCGGTGACGTCAGCTTCAATGGGGCCGCCGATTTTCATCGGCGGAAATACGTGCACGCGCCCTGGGCTCGGCGGCCACATGCCGCGCTTCAATGGGGCCGCCGATTTTCATCGGCGGAAATGACGTACACTGACGGCGATCCGATCTATGCCGCATGGCTTCAATGGGGCCGCCGATTTTCATCGGCGGAAATGGTCAAATGCGCCGGTAAAATTGTGGAGGACGATAATGCTTCAATGGGGCCGCCGATTTTCATCGGCGGAAATTCAAACCCGCGCTCTTTTGCCCATGCCAAGTGGTCGTCGCTTCAATGGGGCCGCCGATTTTCATCGGCGGAAATTCGGTGACGCGACCACGGGCTTTTACCGTTCGGCGGTGCTTCAATGGGGCCGCCGATTTTCATCGGCGGAAATGTGCCGCGAA
>JAKLHG010000834.1 GCA_022710255.1 Candidatus Hydrogenedentota bacterium | reverse complement strand
CTCTACGACAAGGTCCGCAGCGAGCCCAACGCCACGCTGCTGCTCGATGCGACCTTGTTCGCGGCCGAGACGAAGGGCGGCGAAATTCAGCGGGTCATGGTGCGGTGCGACAAGACGGAGCACCTTTACCGCATCCGGGCGAAGGTTTATCTCGATTGCACGGGCGACAGCCGGCTGGCGCTCGAAGCCGGCGCGGAGCTGCGCTGGGGACGCGAGGCCAAAGGCGAGTTCAACGAATCACTCGCCCTCGACACCGCAGACCGGCAGACGCAGGGCTCGAGCATCCTCTTTACGGCGCGGGATTATGGAAAGCCCGTGCCCTTCACGCCGCCTCCGTGGGCGCGCAAAGTCACCCGGGAGCAGCTCAAGCTTCGGCCCATCAGGTCCTGGGAATACGGCTACTGGTGGATCGAATGGGGCGGGCAGCTCAACACGATCCGCGACAACGAGCGCATCCGTTTCGAGCTGTTGCGCATTGTCATGGGCGTGTGGGACTACATCAAGAATTCGGGCGACAAACCCGACAGCGCGAACTGGGGCATGGATTGGGTTGGGATGATCCCCGGCAAACGCGAGTCCCGCCGCATCATGGGCGACCACATCCTCACCCAGCGCGACCTGACGGAGGAAGACGTGCGATTCGAGGACGCCGTTTGTATGGGCGGCTGGCCCCTGGACGACCATCCCCC
>JAKLHG010000833.1:246-698 GCA_022710255.1 Candidatus Hydrogenedentota bacterium | reverse complement strand
GCGCAGTGTCGGTGCATTACCTTTCTTACTGACCAACAAGCCTTCGCTGTCAATCAAGGCTTTCAGTTCTTTGGCAGGCATCCCCTCTAATGTATCTGCTGGTGTAGGTTCTGCTGTTGGCTGTGTGGCTGTAGGTTCTTTAACTTCCGGGAATATAGCACGCAAGCGGTCTGCGACAGGGGTCTTGCCATCAGGCATCTTGTATTGAAGTGCTTCTTCATATGTTTTGTCTTGTTGCCGCGACGGGTGTTTTGGTGTAACCTCCTGGGTTACAGGTTCCGGCACGGGCGTCTTCCCGGACAACACATCCTCGCTGGTCACGGTCCCGGTCGGCTGCTGCTGGTCAATCTGGCGCATCTGCTCGCCTGCTCGGGCTGCCGTGTCGCTGATGGCGGGGGACGGCGCCGCGGGCTGCGGTTCAACCGTTAAGGATTCCTTAACAGTTGGCTGTA
>JAKLHG010000833.1:0-236 GCA_022710255.1 Candidatus Hydrogenedentota bacterium | reverse complement strand
CCCTCGGAAAGGGCAGTTTCGATGTGTTGTTTGTGTGCTTGTTCTACAAAGCGACGATTGTTTTCAAGAGTTATTCTTGCGTCTTGTTGTGATATATTCTTCTCTTCGTTGCCTTTTATACGACGCCATTGGTCTGCATAAAACTGTCCATACGTCATCTCCCAAGGCTTCTTTTCTGTACCCTCCTGGGTTACAGGTTCCGGCACGGGCGTCTGCTGTGCGGGTGCGGGCTGCTG
>JAKLHG010000832.1 GCA_022710255.1 Candidatus Hydrogenedentota bacterium | reverse complement strand
GTTTAATACCATGATGATCCCGGAACGTCTAGGCACAGCAGCGATGACGATCGGTGCGGCGCGTCCTGCTCTGGAAATCGCCACAAATTATACATCGAGGCGCAAAGCATTCGGGCAAGTCATTAATACGTTTGAAGGCGTTAGCTTTCAGGTGGCTGAAGCCGTTATGCTGCTGGATGCGGCGCGTGCTATGGCTTACACGACAGCGCGCGCAGTGGATGAGCATGCGGATATGAGCCTTATTCGCCGCCTGGTGTCGCAGAGTAAGAAATTTATCACGGAATCCTGTCAGAAAGTGGTCCATAATTCCATGCAGGTCATGGGCGGCATCGGCTATACGAACGTTTTCCCCATTGAACGTATCTATCGAGATGTTCGTCTGGCCTCGATCTGGACAGGTACCAGCGAAGTAATGGCCATGATTACGGCGCATGAGTGGTATCGTGAATATTTCCGTGAAAAAGCCAAGCAAAAAACACGTGACTGCGAAATGGATGCGCCTGAAGCGTCTGACGACGAAAAAGTTTACGACGACGAAGATATGTGGAAGAAAGGATGGTAGGCTGCGCCGTCTGGTGGCAATTTCTGAAAGGGGGGGACGGTTTTTCCTCTTGGTTACCCTTAGATGGTGAAATAGCATTATCTTATTTATTTTATTATTAAATTATCATAATTAAGACACGCGCAGCGGTGGCGGTTT
>JAKLHG010000831.1 GCA_022710255.1 Candidatus Hydrogenedentota bacterium | reverse complement strand
GCCCCAGAACGGTACAGATCATCGAAAAGCAGAACATGTCTTGCTTCGACCTTGGTGCGGTCCACCTGGAAAGCATCCGCTAACAACTTCGCACGCGCGTCGAAATCGAATACGTTCTTCAACTCCGGAATGTTTCTAGTGGTTCATGACAGTTGTACCTGAGGGTAGAGGTGGATCAGCTTGATCCGGGCGTCTTTCGTGCGAAAGTGCCATTGGACCCCACGTTGCCGCGCATTGCGGTCCTGCGCCCACGGAGTGACCTTGCGGACGAGAGCTGGCAGGCTCGCGGTACGATTCCGCAGACATTGGCGCGACAAGACGCTCAACTCGCATTCGGCAATATTGAGCCAACTGCCATGCTTGGGCGTGTAGTGGATCTCCAACCGCTGGGCCAAACGCCGCGCCCTTTCGGGCGGGAAGGCCTTGTACAGGGAGGCAATCGTGTGCGTGTTAAGGTTATCACAGATCAGAATCACCTTTTCGGCTTCGGCATAGCGACCCTCCAGCAACGCGGCCACCTCTTGGGCCCAGTCCACCGCCGTCCGCTGGGCCCGAACGCTGACCTGACGCCAGCCCGGCAGGGCTTCGGTAAACAGAAACACACAAGCCGTGCCCGCCCGCTCATACTCATGATCGTACCGACGCGGCTGTCCCGGTTCTACGGGCAAGGGCTGGCGGGTCTCTTTCACCAATTGCACGGGC
>JAKLHG010000830.1 GCA_022710255.1 Candidatus Hydrogenedentota bacterium | reverse complement strand
CACCAACTGGCCCCAGGTGGTTTTGGACTACCCGCAGCACGCGGGGCTTGCCGCGGGCCTCATTGCGGGCATCGCCCTGTACTTCATCAAATACGGAAAGTTTCGGCGGGACGCCGGGCTGTTGCTGTGCATGTCCCTCGGCTGGCTGCTCGCCTTTCTCATCCTGCCCGTGCTCGGTACGATCCCCCTCCAGCGCTGGGGCGGCCTGCGCATGATGCCGCCGCGCAGCGACGACTGGGCGGGCATCACGGGGGTGTTCCTTGGCATGACGCTCTACTGCCTGCGCCGGGGGCTGCGGCCCGTGGCGTGGGCGGGGGCCGTCTCCGCGGCCATCGGCGGGTTCGGCTTCGCGCTGGTGCCGTTTGTGCGGTCTCTGCTGCTGCTGCCCGGCCACGGCCAGCTCACCCCCGGCGGCACCCCGCCCGCCTGGGCGCACTGGCACGCCGCCAACTGGCACAGCATCCTCGAGCAGAGCCACGGCTTCTGCCACGGGCTGGGTATTGCCGTGGTCATGGCGGTGCTGGCGGCCTATCTGCCGTTTGCGGATAGAGCAGTCCGGCAAGGGGCTTTTAAAGCCTGGCGCGCTCCTCTTTTTCTATGCGCCGTGGCCCTGCCCCTGGTGTTGTGGGGAATGGCGGGTTATTGGCGGACCGGGAATTTTACCGTCTTGTCTCAAGACGGTGGTTTGAACTTCTATATGGGAA
>JAKLHG010000083.1 GCA_022710255.1 Candidatus Hydrogenedentota bacterium | reverse complement strand
GGTATCCAGGGGCGCAGTGTCCCCGGCCTTTTCAGAATATTCCCCGCGTTCACCGCCGCGCCAGAGGGGTAACTGTGGCCATGTGTATTGGATGGGATCGAGACAGGCCGGGTTATAGATGGAAATATGGTGTTCGCTGAGCAACGAAAGATACTTGTCCAGTACGACGCGCTTATCGGCCTCGGTGCTGACGTTGTGATATTGAAATGCCAGGGCGGGACTGAACCCGAAGGCGCTGACACAGGTGCTTCTGGAAGGCAGGCTGAAATCAAACACCTCCACCTCCAGCGGCACTTCCGCCTGGTAGCCTTCCGCGGCCAGGGCAATGGTTCCCCGGTAGACTCCTGCGGGCGTGTCGGGCGCGGCATGAAACCGCACCCAGAAAGGCTGGTTCTCTTTGGCGGGCAGGTCAAGGGGGCCGTCCAGCGGCGGCAACGGATCCGGCCAGGGCGCGATTACGCCGAGGAGATCTGTGGGCTGGGTGACAGGGACGTAGCCGACCCGCAGTATCTCGACCGCCTCCGGAGGCAGCACGGCACCGTTATCTCCCTGCAGCGGTCCGGCGGAAATCTTCAGTCCCTGCAGGGGTCGGGCGGGACACAGGATAAACTGGGCGGCCTCGCGTTCGTTGCGCGCCGCCTGGATGCGCATGGCGGGCGCCTGCTCCCGGGGCGCGGGTCGGGTGCGGCTCACCTTCCACCCGGAGGAAGCCCACCACAAGGCGGCCTCTTCCGTTGAACCCGGGAGCGTCCAGCCATAGTGCGTCTCGTGCAGCACGGAAACCTGAAAGGTGGTCTCGGCCCGGTAGTGCCTGTCGGCGCCCAGGGTGAGCGTCACGGTACACTCGCCGGCGCGAAGCGTGGGAAAAGGAAGCGCAAAGGGTGTGGAAGAAGGCTCTTCCCCTTCGCCCGAAGCGGAGGGCAGCGTAACCGGCGCCAGACGGGTGGTTTCAGGCATCGCGCCCTCACAGGCAACGGTCAGGCACGGCTCGATGACCAGCGGATTCCCGGTCAGGTTTGCCGCTTGGAAACGCAGGCTTCCCGGCACATCGGTCTGTTCGTCCGCCAGGTCATCGAAGGTCACCTGCACGGTGTCGTCCGTTTCCGTTATGGCCATGAAGCGGGTATCTCCCTGCAGGTTGCCCGGGGCGCGTTCCAGCGTGGAACGATAGCTATACCCGTGTACCTGTAGATTTACATCTTTATTGTCACTTTCCGGAACGGACGCGCCGCGCAAACGAACGGTTATCGCTTTCGCCGGGAACAGGGATGCGGGCAGTGTGGCATGCAGCCCGCCCTCACGGTCCTGGCTGGCCACGGGCGTCCAAACGCCCGTATCGTCGCGCTGTGCTTCCACGATCAGCGTGCCCGCCTGGTAATACCCGATGGTAATTTCAATTTCCCCGGACAGCTGCGTTTCCCCGCCCACCTGGTGGCGGTAAACGACCCTGCTGTCGTTGCCGAAGGTCCAGCGCGGCCGGTTATAAGCGCAGGCCAGTTCCACAAGGGGCCGCGCCTGGTTGGCCGATTCCCCCTCCAAGGGCGCGGAAAAGACATAGGCGTTGCCCTCAATACGCTCTCCCACACCTAATTCAATATCATTGTGACGCGTATAAACCGGATCGACCCGAACCAGGGAAACATCATCAAAGGCGATGAGCCCTTCCGCTTCCCATTGACCAAAACGCAACCGGGTATCCATGGCAATGGACGGCACGACAAAGTAAGACACATAACGCTTCCATTCCGGGGTCACTTCGTGCAGGTCGCGATTGCAGAAACCGGGCCCTGTAATGGGCGAACCGCCGGCGCCGCTTTCACGTTTTGACTGGAAGGACAGCCGATATACCTGGTTTGGTTCGAGAAGGAGAGGTCCCGTGTGCCAGCAGGTGGAACTTTGGGAATGGGCCGTCCCGCTGACATATACCGCGTGGTTGCCTTCCGCCGCATCCGCCGTCCAGCCGCCATCCCCTCCGGACAACTGCCAACCGTCCGGGGTCTCATTCCCTGACTCAAAGGAGGGATTCGGAAGGGGAACCGGCTGTCCCCAGGCGGTTCCAAAAACGTTTACGGCCGCCCCGGCCAGCCCGATGAAAAAGCCCGCATATCTTGTGAATGGAAGGTGTTTCATGACCGCCTTTCTGTAAGTCTCTGCACAGGGTGAATTGGGTTTACTTCTATACTATTCCAGTTCGGCGTGGTTTTCAAAATATTTTACACATTAAAACTACGGGGGGGAAAGGCAGGGGTATAATTTAACGCGGGCCCTGTCCGCAACCCAGTCACCCGTCGTTGCGAGCGAAGCGAAGCAATCTCATCCGCAAGAAGATTGTTTTATACTGAGATTGCTTTGCTTCGCTCGCAATGACGAGATGTTTGGTTTTTGCTATGTTTCATTTCTTGTTTTTTATAGGTCTTATGGGTCGATAAGTTACGACGCTTCGTCCGGGACTTCGCCCGGAAGAAGAGGCCCCTCAGCGCAGCATAAAACAATATTGTAGGGTGGGTGAAGCGAAACCATAAATCATGGACTGAGTGCCTGGTTATGACTGAAAGAAAGGGGTATGCCCCAAGTCACTTAAGGTTTGAGTGCAACCCACCATCCCTCAATTTATACAAGGTAACAGTGGGTTGCGTTCTGGCATCTCCTTGTTCGCGGCAATACCGTTTGATCTAAGAAAATAAAGTACCTCGGGCGAACAATGCATGGTTTCACTCCACCCACCCCACGAAGACAACCAAATTTTATACTCATAATTAATTGTCAGCGAAATGGCCTTAAGCGCCTACATTAAATTGTACAATCGCAAAAATCGGTAACCGGACGACTCCAGCGGTATTCAAGAATGTATGTCGCGGAATCAGACAGTTTGGTGAAAATGGACAAGGATTACAGCTAGTGTTGCGCGGGCATGTCCTCGTCAGGAGGCGTCATTGTGTTGCGTAACGTATCCAGCGATTCCAGGGCTTCAATGAAAGGCTGCGACACGGGGAATGCGCCCGGATAAGTCATTCGTTCCACATGGCCGTCCATAAAGAGCACGTTTATTTGATCGTCATGGTGTCCGGGCCGCTCGATAAATACCGGCAGTTTTGATTGTATCATGGCTGCCCCTGCGGGATTATGGATATCCGTAACGAAAGCGCGTTCCACGCCTTCCCGCAGCCTGAGGATGAGGTTGCCCTCGCCGTCTTTCAGGTCAGCCGTGAAGTCCCCGCCGTTTTCGATTTGTTTCCGGTACGCCTGAATGAAAGCCAGGCCCATCTTTTCATCGGGGAGCGCATACCCCAGGTACCAGTAGGAAGTGTTATCAAAACAAAATCTTGCTTTTTGCTCGAGTTCATTCTCTTCTCGCGCTTGTTGACAGGGGCCTTTTTTCGCCGGACAAATGAGTATTGTCGGGTCTGCGCAGTATTCGGGATAAACGGCTTCCTTGACCCACATCAGGTTTCCGGGAAGGGGACTCAGCGGTGGAAACAATTGATGCGGCGCTTCATTTGCATACAATTTTAAAATCAGGCCGCATTGCTTCAGATTATTTTGACAGGAACTGCAGAATGCCTTTTCCCGGGCCTCAGCCAGAATCGGTTGCGACGCAGCGTCTAAGGTTGACTTGGGATGCCGGTTGTGGACTGCTTCCAAATCGGGTGGGGAGGGCGGGATATCCATGGAAATGCCCGGGACGCGGCATCGGGCGGGCATTGCGTTTTTCATGGTGGAGGATATCATTTCCCCGAAAGAACCCATGGAGGTGACACCTTCCGGAGGGGCATAACTGAAGTCTTGCGCAGTCAGTTCCGGAGAAGACAGGGCGGCATGGGTTTCGGTGAGGTCGCCCTTCATGTTCATTTTGGCCATGGTATCCATCATGCACTTTATGTCTTCCTTGGATTTATCTGTTACCTCTTCTCCTATCGCCTTGACGCTTTCCTCAAGTTGGGCGTCGGTCATCTCGGGCATGGCGCGGCCTGACTCCGGGGCTTCGAGGGACCGGCTGCATTTTCGTATCTGATAAGTGGCTTTTGATATCCAAAACGTTTCTTCTCTGGATATCGTCGAAGGACTGCTGATGACAAAACAATCGTCATCCCAGATCTTTTCGGAACCCTTCAATGTGGGGTTTGTCAATCTGGCAAAAGGTTGCGGACATTCCGCGGCATAAGAAAGAAAGAGGGATGGGACGGTAATAGCGGCGCCTCCTGAAACGCCCGTGGCCGCGCCCAGGGCCATCTCATCGCTGTCCATGGGACAATAGGCGTTTCCGGTGCTCATGTATAAGCACCGTCGTGATCCGTCATTCCATACTGCGCCGGACTGGACCTCCGGTACGCCTTCGCTTTTCTGGGACCAGGTAATGTAATACAGATTCGGTTTTTTCAGCATAATCGAAAAGGAGGTTTCCGTCTTCACCCTGGCGGCGCCTGTGTCAATATCGGAAACAACGGTTCCTTCAGCCTTGTAGGTATCCAAGGTTTTATAGGTGGCAATCGATTTTTCGATGACCTGACCAGCAGTCACGTCATCGCAAATGCCTGGAATAGCCACGCACCATGCACAAGCAATTATCACAAGAAGTTTCCAATACATGTCCCTATCCTTTTTGGTTATAACTCGTTGGGAACGCACGCTCTCTTGAAAGTCTATTTTCCTGCCGCATCTGTTGGTGGCTGCGTACGTTGGCACCGTAATGCAGAAATAGTTCTTCATCGGGCGCTCTCGCCCATAGATTCAGTCTGGTCTTTCCGTACGTGTATCTTTTCCACAAACGCCGCAATCCGTGTTTCCATCGCTTTTGAAGTTGCCACCTCCGCTGCAAGATCTTTGCCGTTCTCGATTTTTTCTATACTTGACGCAGCCATGGTGCTGACCTGCCGGTCCGCATCTGCGGCGGCGGTGCGAAGGGCTGGCAGAGCGCTTGCGGCAAGTTTCCCAAACCTGCCAAGCGCTACTGCCGCAACCGTGCGTGCATAGGCGTCCCCTTCTTTCAGCAGGGTTTCCAATAGGGGAACGTTTTCTTCATGGAGGCCGTCTTCTTCCGCCAGAAACGTGGCGGCGTCCCGGCGCACACTGACATTCTTGTCCCGCAATCCATCCTGGTATTTTTTTCGAAGGTCCGACAACTGCAGCACGGTCACTTTTTCAGGAAGGACCACCGCATCCAGTTGGATACTGTCCGTGTCGGTTATATAAATCGTTAGTGTCGGGTGTTTATCCCAAATCCCAGCAGTGCCCTCATGTGCAACCATTCCCCTGACAATACCCCCGACAAGATGGAGGCGCCAGCGAACAGGAATGGATTTTTCATGGTTAAAACTGTTGGCGTATTCCGGTCCGGGGCGAAGAATAACTTCATGAACCGGGCTTTCCATGGCCGCAAAGTGCGACAAAAAATCATTGAGCCTGACCGTATCGCCTCCATAATAGAAATGTTCATTTCCATTAACCCAATTTGAATATACCCGGCTGTCATCATTGATGAGGGGCATAATGCCCGGCCAGGCCTTATACTCTTCCTGCTCGGGCAAAGGATCGTTGCCGAAGGTTTCCTGGCCCATGGGCCAGGCACTGACCGTTATGAAGCATAAGCCCAGGAATACAGCAAAGAAAAGGAAGTACTCCATAGTTATTCTCCCCTTGCCGCCATCGGTCCTGACAGCCGCTCTTGTATACATCATGGCTGCTATTCCTCCTGAAAATCCTGATGAAGGATGTTATAGGCGGCTTCAAGTGCTTCATCCGCCGCTTTTCCAACGCCCATATATACTATCACTGTCCGGAACCGTACATTGCCCGGACGTCTGGAGGTGACTTCCAGGTAGGGCACGTCCCCGCCTTCTTTTCCAAAAGGAGTACGGCCAATCCCGAATCGTCCTTTACCTAACCCCCAGAAATCGAACTTGACCAAGCCAAAATGCTTCCTGCCCATCCGTATACTAGTTATGCGTTCGGAAGCCCGGGAAGTGGAGACATTCGTGTGCCATTGACTGATTTCCATGTTGAGAATTCTACAATGCCTGAATATTGTCAGTGCCCGCATATTCGTAACATGGAAGGAAATCTTCATAGGAAATATAGTCATACCCTCCCCAAATTGCCAAGGTGCGAGACGATAGGAAAGATACCAGATGCCCTGTTTTGAAAACATCAGCATTTCACCGGGAAAAAGTCGGGGCGAGGTTGATGTAACGAATCGAAGCCGCAATCCTGACATGATAATGGATCCTCCAGTATGAATGGCGTTTTTCCTTCTCGCGTGCCCAAATCGCATTGGGAACGCGAAACATTACTTCTTCGGGAGCTGGAGTCGTGCCGCGTGAACAAGTGTCACTATGATGGCGATAGTTGGGAAAATGACTACCGGCCCCACGGACGCTGCCAGCAGCATCATGAGACTTGCCGGCGCATTTACCAAAAAAATGCCTGTAATACTCATCGCAAGCATGATTACCGACCACAGGATCATTTGTTTGCCGCCGTAGGCGTTAATGTCATACCACAGTTCCTCTGAGATAAAGGCTTTGGGAATCCTGAAACCATACAGGCCATTCATCGGGATCATTCGCAATACCAAGGGGAGCGAAATGGCGATGAACAGCAGGCCCACCCCTATATTGATAACACCGCACATGCGTACAAGACCAAGGGAGGACGTATCCCTGTTCTTGGCTGTTCCCCGTACCAGCACGTAGTATGAAGGCTTGGCCCCACGATCGATCACATCACCGTTAACCCACTCCAAAAACATGTATTCATTGCCTTCGACCTTCCTGATCTCATATTTACTTAAAGTTTTGTCTCCACTGTCCCATAGGCACCCTTTGCTCCAGCACCACGACCCTGAACCAATGCCGCCCGGGCTGAAGGTAATGTCACTCAGATACAAATCGCCTTTCCATGTTCTCTGTCCGGGGGTGAATTGATTGATTGAGGACACGTAGTCCACGCTGTACCATGTGCCAATGACGGCGGGGTCATCTATAAAGGGTGGGACCGGGGACGTCTCACCGGCTGTGGCGTTCTGTTGTACAGTAATACCCGCAAGACACGCGAGTGTTATGATTATTCCCGTCAACACACAACACGAGTACAGCCATTGCTTAGGCATCTCGCTTTCCTTTCACTGCTGCCGCTGATCTTAATTGGTAGAGGATATTACATTTGGAAATCTGTTCATCTGTCGTTTTAAAGACAAACGACACAACCCGATGGTATTATATAGGTATACTTCACCGTCATCGGCGACATAGACCTGGTATACACCTTTCGTCCGGTCATCCTTATATTGGCGGATCGTCCTTCCGGTCGTCACATCCAGCAGGGATGCGATTCCCTGGTCGTCATTGAAGGCAAAGGCGAAAGCGCCGTTGGGGCTCAAGACAGCCCGATTGAAGATATATCCCTCCTCGTTGCGTACCTCGGGAAGTTCTGTTGAGATCGTTCGTACGGATTGCCCGGTTACAGTGTCCCAGACATGCAGCAGATTTCCCTGGGCATTGGTCACCAATTTACTGCCATCGAGAATAAAGGAACATTCCAGGTATGGCGGACGTTTGAAACGGTCTGAAAATCCTGCTGCAAAATCCTCCACCGTGGTCAGAAAAGACATTTCAATTCCCAAGACGGAAGGAGCATGTGAACCATAGGGCAAAAACCGGGCATTCTCAACCAGGGTGTGGAGGCAGGCGCCTGTTTCCACGTCAAAAAGCCATGCGCGACCTAGGCCTGCGGCAAGCAGTTTTTTCCCGTCAGGTGTAAAACATAACCCGTTCTGCCAGGCAATATGCCCCCCTTCTTTTTCGTTGGGGAAATACAGGTCTGTTACCAGGTAGTCCCCTTCCAGTCGGACAACCTTAATGGAGGACTGAATATACATAGCCATAAGGCGGCTGTCCTGTGAAAATGCTGGGCAGGCAAGCCCGTAGTCTTCCAGGGAAAACTTGGAAACGAATATTCCCGTGTCCACAGGCACTACAATCGCTTTATTTTGTTGTTTTATGAGGGCGTGCCGTCCGTCCGGTGAAAACGCGAGGGGTTCCCCTTCCAATTCAAGAACAGGTGTGGGTTGCCCTGACTCAAAGACTTTAGAGTGAACATCAATAGAAAGTAGGACGCGACCCATGGATTCAGAAGGGATGGGATGGGTCCACCTGGTTCCAGGGAGGGTCCACTGACTGGTAATGGTGAGATCATCCAACCGCTTTGCCATGAGCAGCGAGTCGTCTGCCCCGGGAACATATTGCAGAAAATGCCCGTAATAAAAAGGGAGACCGCCTATGCCCGAGGGAAGATAGCTCCCGGCATCCAACAGCAGGCGTGGTTCGGTATCCGCATCCACCTGCCAAAGCCATAAACTGTTGTTCAACTCGGCGGATATGGCCCAAAGCCTTCCTTCAGCGTCGGTATTGACAGAGCAGGAGAAAAAAATTAAAAAGCGGTGCCCCTCCTTCTGCCGGGTGTGTGTTATCTCACCGGTTGTGCTGTCCTGTACCCAAAGGGTATCCCTTTTATCGCTCATGAAAAGCAACCGGTTCTGGTCTGGATAAACCCTCAGTCCGCTCAATTTCTTTTCCGGCAGGACCATGGGATGAATTGGGGCTCCCGTTTGCGCATTGACCAGGGAATAGACAAGTTCCTCTTCTTTCTGGCGATACTCCATAACCAGGGATTCATCGGAATCCAGGACCTCTGTAATGCCCAGGCAGTCCTTGGAGTCAAATTCAAATCTTGGGGTAATGGTTCCTGTGTCTAGGGCGAGGGAAGATACCTTGGCCAGGTCGAGCGTCTCTTTCTGTTTCTTTACGCAGGTTAAAAATGCGGTCTTTTCATCAGGAGCAATTACATTCGTGCTGTGATCCTCCGGCAGCCGAAAATAGGAGTTGCCGTCCGGGGCATAGAGCAGGCACGTAAAGCGCACGGGTCCCCGGTCATCACGCTCATGCACAAACATCAATTGCAGCCAGTCGGTGTCGCTGATAAACTCCATGTAGTTGGGCACACCATAGATTCGATTTTGGTGGCGCCAGACTTCCTCGCCCGTATCCATCCGCATCACCACCAGCGTACCGTCTTGTTTTTGCGCGGCAACGAGGGTATGGCCCGAACTGGGGTAAAGTGTCGTGTTCTTAATTTTTACACTCCAGCGTTCAGCATGGGACTGCACATCATAGCCGACCAGCGAGCGGGCTCCAGCCAGCATATAAACCCCCGCATCCATATTCATGCCCGCAAAATGCGGCACACGCTCCACCTCCGTCCAGGAAGGATCCGTGCCATGAGAAACGGAAGCAAACCCCGGTAATACTGAACAAACCCAGCCTAACAGTACAAGCCGCACGAAACTGGTTTGAAAAGTTTTCAAAACGTACCTGCTTCCTGATTTCATTTACACCCGTTCGTCAAACAGACGTCTAAAGATTATGGCACAAATATGAATGGCGAGATTCCTCCGGTCTGTTTCATCTGCTCGAGTCCGTCCTTCCGCTGCTTGACTTGCTCAGGCGTCAGATGTAACCATCCGGGGTTGCTGGTTACCTTAATATTCCACTGGTCCTGCCAATTCTCAAGAAAGGCCGTATTACTCGCGTTTTCGCTCATTAGTTTACAGAATGCGTCCAGACGCTCTTTTGGGACCTCCTTGATTATTTCAGGAGCGACCTGGAATTTATCCACCAGCAATGAATAGGTTCCTTTGGCCTTGTACTCACCTTTGGGAAGCACGCCGGCACACATTGGGCCGATTCCCTCCAGATCGGACTTGGCTGTTAACGTCAGTTCAACAGTATCGCCTGGCGCAGTTTCGTATCGCTTTTCGGACTTGAAAAGAAAATAGATTTCTCCCGGTTTCACCATCGGATCCTGTGTACCGTTCGCCTGAGATTCTTCCGGCGATGACCAACCCTCCATAAAGGTTCCGTTCTCAAAGATGGTCATTTGTTGTTTCTTACCGTTGCGTTCAATCGTCAACAGGAGTTTACCAGCCAGCAATTCATCTTTTTTCATGAACCTCCAGTGAAACTCTTCCTGCCGAATAGGCAGTTTCAACGAAATCTTTCGCGCCACCGGTTCCCTGCTAACCGGGCATTGCTCCATCGTGTTCGTCATGTTCAGCGCACCGGCCCACTGCATTGCAAAACATACCAAGACCAAAAGTAAAGAACATATGTGCTTCATATCCGCTTCATCCTTTCATGGTTAACATGCTCAATGCGGTACTCGTAACGTTTCATGGGCATTAGCCTCCTTGTTGTCAGGTAATGACAAGTATTTTTTCCTGGAAACCACTTTAAACAGCACCTATGGTCTGGGTACCGCCAAGTGTGTCTCTATCTTGACAACCCGGGTTTGCAACGGGTCCAGTCCAAGCAGGGCAATAACTTCGCGGGGTTTTGCAAGCCGGTTTTCCAGCAGGCGTGTGGAGAACCGAACGCATCCTGTTTCCCCATAGCCGTCCGGAACGGGAAAGACGGCTATTTCAGCGATAAGGGGGCGGATATCCAGGGAAATGGGCTTGCGCCCGTTCCCTCCACCCGAAGAGCGGCTTTTCACCATTCTTTCTATTAACAGGGAGGTGGCGAAGTTGATGCGCGCCGTGCGTTCCTCCAGGTCCTCAGGGGCAGGGTCGAACAACAACAGATAAGAGAACCCGGCCACGGCGGCCATGAGGGAAGATGCGTTCAGTGAGACCTCCCGGCAGTCATAGGCGTGCAGGCCGTCAGGAAGGGCCACCCGCAGAGCGGCAAGGACCTCTTCCGGCACACGGGATTCCTCCAGTACAAGATCCATCCACTCTGCTTCACTTTCTTCGCCAAGGGGGAGGGCTGTTGAGAAGGTGATCTTCGGGTGGGCGTGAAACCCT
>JAKLHG010000829.1 GCA_022710255.1 Candidatus Hydrogenedentota bacterium | reverse complement strand
CCCCATCACACCCACACTTTTCACTGGCAGAAAAACAACAAACGCCTGGCTGGTCTTCTCGTACCAACCTGCAGCGCGCAGTTCATCAATAAAAATGGCGTCCGCCTGGCGCAATAGGTCGGCAAATTCTGGCTTGACCTCACCCAAAATACGTACGCCCAAACCGGGGCCTGGAAAAGGATGGCGATACACCATCTCATGCGGCAAACCGAGGGTAACTCCAAGTTCGCGCACTTCGTCCTTGAACAATTCGCGCAAGGGTTCCAAAAGTTTGAGCTTGAGTGTTTCTGGCAGGCCACCCACATTGTGATGGCTCTTGATGGTGTGCGCTTTTTTGGTTTTTGCGCCGGCTGATTCGATCACATCCGGATAGATCGTGCCTTGCGCGAGCCATTTGGCGTTAGGTAGCTTTTGCGATTCTGCCTGAAAAACCTCGACAAACTCTCGTCCGATAATTTTGCGTTTTTGTTCCGGATCAGTCACGCCTTGCAAAAAGCCCATGAACTGCTCGGTGGCATCCACATGAATGACCTTAACACCCAAATGCTGGGAGAAAGTCTCCATTACCTGCTTGGCTTCGTTCAGACGCAATAAACCGTTATCGACAAAAACGCAGGTGAGTTTATCGCCAATGGCGCGATGAATCAGCGCTGCGGCAACACTGGAATCCACGCCGCCTGAAAGCCCCAGGATAACTTCTTCGTTGCC
>JAKLHG010000828.1 GCA_022710255.1 Candidatus Hydrogenedentota bacterium | reverse complement strand
CCTCCATGCTCATCCCCACCGTGGCGGGCGCCATCTGGGTCAGCCTCGGCTATGAACGGCTCTTTTTGGGCGCCGCGGCCTTCGCGTTGGTCCTCGCCGGTGTGGCCTCCTTAGTGCCACGATCAGGAAGGAGATTCACTGCGAAATAAAAGTTGAAGATTCAGTAACGATTTAGTCTATTGTAATTATTGTTCCATATTATCCTTAAACCGTTTTTTTTGGAGTGCGCAAGTCATACTTGCGCTTTCGCTTTCTTGCTTGTGCAGTTCGTGGGCCTGATGCATATACTTCAAGTCTACGATATCACGAAAGTCAAAGCGCAAGTATGACTTGCGCACTCCATATAGGTAATGATATTAAGGATTCAACATTCTCAAACTTTTTTTTGTGAGATAGACCAGCGTCCAAAGCACGAACCGAAGGAGGGTACGCGACATTATGAGACTACTGCCATTGGCCTTTTTGCTGACCGGGGCGGTTATACCTCCGGCGATGTCCGCCGGCATTCCCACGCCCGAACAACTTGCCTGGCATGAAATGGAAGTCCAGATGTTCCTGGGCCTGGACCCCTGTACCTGGCAGGGCCGGGAATATGACGATCATTCCACGCCGCTGGACAAGATTAACCCGGAAATGCTAGACACGGAACAGTGGTGTGAGGCCGCCAAGTCCTTCGGCGCAAAACAAATTCTCTTCGTGGCTAAGCATACCGG
>JAKLHG010000827.1 GCA_022710255.1 Candidatus Hydrogenedentota bacterium | reverse complement strand
AGTCCGATGTGCTGACCGGTCTTTTTAAGATCGCGGATGATCGCGGCCTCCTGCTTCTCGATCTGAAAGACTTACGATCTCTGGCCCAGTACTGTGGGGATCATGCAAAAGAGTTGAAAACCCAGTATGGGAATATATCCCCGTCCAGCATCGGCTCCATCCAGAGGAGCCTTATGAATCTCGAACAGCAGGGTGGCGATCGCTTTTTTGGGGAACCTGCGCTCAACATCCATGACTTTGTCAGGACCGATACCGCCGGCCGGGGAATGATCAATGTGCTGACTGCAGACCGGCTGATGCAGTCCCCGAAACTGTATGCAACGCTTCTCCTCTGGCTCATGTCGGAACTGTTCGAGAAGTTTCCCGAGGCCGGGGACCTTCCGAAACCGAAACTGATATTTTTCTTTGATGAAGCCCACCTGCTCTTCAAGGACACGCCGAAGATGCTTGAAGAAAGGATTGTACAGGTCGTGCGTTTGATCCGGTCAAAGGGGATCGGGGTTTATTTTGTCACCCAGAACCCGCTCGATCTTCCGGACCCTGTCCTCGGACAACTCGGGAACCGTATCCATCATGCCCTCCGGGCGTTTACACCAAAAGATCAGAAAGACGTGAAAGCTGCTGCACAGACCCTGCGTCCCAATCCTGCATTTGAAACGGTTGCCGCAATTACCCAGCTTCAGATTGGTGAAGCGCTCATTTCGATGCTGGACAAGA
>JAKLHG010000826.1 GCA_022710255.1 Candidatus Hydrogenedentota bacterium | reverse complement strand
CGCGACACTTGATGACGCAGGCGAATATGACTGTGCGGTTTCTGATGACTACATTTCGCTTGAGTCCTCAACCGCATGGCTGGTTGTCGCTGAAGGCGAATTGCCCATTTCGGGACTGTGCAGTTTAGGTGTGTTGGCAGTGACGCTAGCCTTGCTTGGGGCTCGCCTGCAAAAAAGACGAACGCAGTAACTGTCAGAGTGATATTTTCTGGAACGGGGACAGGGTTTTTGCGTTCCTGATACGGATTGTTTGATATTGGTATATAACACTTATGCGAGCGATATCTGTAACGAATAAGCTTTTTCAGTTGCCGTGAGAACTGAAAAACTTCGTTGGACTTAACGTATCGGCAAGGATGCCAGCGATCCCGGTGAGAGATGATTGAGGTTATTGGTAGGCACTAAATTCAGACATCCTGATCCCGTCGGAAACGGGAATGGCACTTTTTATGGGAATCAAAACAAATCAACCACAGATCAAAGGAAGGCGCGTGTATAACGCTATGGATTCCGGTCTTTTTCGGGCAGGGTCGTACCATTATGGGAGTGTTGTATGCGGACACAGTCCTGTACCAATAATAGCAACAAATACACAGCTGCCCGAAAAAACCGGAATGACGTCGTTGACTTTTGCTCCTGGACAGACAGCGTATAGTGCCATGAAGGATTCCGAAAATACGCCTTAATTCTCTATCGGGATCAGGAAATATGAAGTTATGG
>JAKLHG010000825.1 GCA_022710255.1 Candidatus Hydrogenedentota bacterium | reverse complement strand
CACGGCCTGAACCACATCCGGTTCCACTCGTGGTGCCCGCCGGAAGCGGCGTTCATCGCGGCCGACGAACTGGGCTTCTACTATCACGTCGAGTGCTCCGCCTGGGCAACCGTCGGCAGCGGCGGGCCCTTCGACAAGTGGCTCTACGAAGAGAGCGAAGCGATGGTCAAAGCCTACGGCAACCATCCCTCGTTCATCATGATGGCCTACGGCAACGAGCCCGGCGGGCCGAACCAGAATCGCTTCCTGGGCGACTTCGTCAACTATTGGAAGAAAAAAGACCCCCGGCGGCTCTACACCGCCGCAGCCGGCTGGCCAATCATCCCGGAGAACGATTATCACAGCACGCCGGCCCCCCGCGTTCAGCAATGGGGCCAGGGCGTGCAGAGCCGGGTCAACGCCAAGCCGCCGGAGACGATGACCGACTACAGCGATTTCATCAAGCAGCACAGCGACGCCCCGGTGATCAGCCACGAAATCGGCCAGTGGTGCGTGTATCCGAACTTCGACGAGATGAAGAAGTACACAGGCCTTCTAAAACCCAGGAACTTCGAGATTTTCCGCGAGCAGCTCGACCGCAATGGCATGCTGCCGCAAGCTCACGACTTCCTCATGGCCTCGGGCAAACTCCAGGCCCTCCTGTACAAAGAGGAAATCGAGTCCGCGTTGCGAACGCCGGGCTTCGGCGGATTCCAACTGCTTGACCTCCACGACTTCCCCG
>JAKLHG010000824.1 GCA_022710255.1 Candidatus Hydrogenedentota bacterium | reverse complement strand
CCTGTAAACAGCCAGGATCTCCTCCTCGGTGCCCGTGGCATCAGCCGGATCAGGAAATCCGACGTGCAGCCTGTTTTTAACATGGCCGGTAAAGACCGGGCAGGATTCTTTTGCGTTGTCGCAAACCGTGATCACATAATCGAATTCATCGTTCAGATAGTGATCCACCCGTGTGGGAGTATGATGGCTGATGTCGATCCCGGCTTCCTTCATCACCCTCACTGCATAGGGATTCACTCTGTCAGCAGGATGAGTTCCGCCCGAATGAACCTGCCAGTCTTTAGCAAAGGATTTCAGGAATCCCTCCGCCATCTGGCTGCGGCAGGAATTGCCGGTACACAGGACCAGGATTTTCATTGAGATGATTTTTTAAAACAGGAAACCATAGATACATCCAGTCAGGGTAGCCATTATGACCACCAATGAAACATATAGGATCGTTTTTTGTGTCCCCATGATGCCCCGGATCACCAGCATATTCGGCAGCGAAAGGGCCGGTCCGGCAAGCAATAGGGCCAGGGCAGGCCCTTTGCCCATCCCGGCCGCCATCAGTCCCTGAACAATAGGCACTTCAGTAAGCGTGGCGAAGTACATGAATGCCCCCACAACCGAAGCAAAAAAATTGGAGAACAACGAGTTCCCTCCTACCAGCGTGCTGATCCATCCTGCAGGGATGACTCCGGCCAGACGGGTTTCGTCATGAGTGGATCCCAGCAGGAAACC
>JAKLHG010000823.1:264-724 GCA_022710255.1 Candidatus Hydrogenedentota bacterium | reverse complement strand
CTTCGAGCTTTCGAAACCCATTCACACCATCTACAATTTCGTTAACCTCGACCGGTTCAGCGTGCCCGTCGCGCACCGGGAGAATCTGGCAAAACCTGACGAGAAAATCGTCATGCACATCAGCAACTTCCGGCCGGTCAAGCGCGTGACCGACGTGGTCCGCACCTTCAAGAAGATCCTCGAACGCGTCAACGCCCGGCTGATTATGGTCGGGGACGGTCCGGAGCGCATTTCGGCGACCGGCGTCGCCCGCCAGCTCGGCATCACCGACAAGATCGCCTATCTCGGCAACAACGAGACAGTCGAGAGCATCCTGCCGCTCGCGGACCTGGTGTTTCAGCCCAGCGAACACGAGAGTTTCGGGCTCGTTCCCCTCGAAGCCATGCTGTCGGGCGTGCCCGTCCTCGGCACCGCCTCCGGCGGCGTCTGTGAAGTCGTCGAACACGGCGTCACGGGCTAC
>JAKLHG010000823.1:0-254 GCA_022710255.1 Candidatus Hydrogenedentota bacterium | reverse complement strand
GGTGGGCGACACCGACGCCATGGCCCGCTGCGCCCTCGACATCCTGCTCGATGCGGAAAAGGCCCGCGCCATGGGCGCCCGGGGCCGCGCACGCGCCCACGAGCTATTTGCCGAAGAGAAAATCGTCGACCAGTATGAACAGCTCTACCGCGACTGCTTGACACGCCGCCACGAGAGCGTGTAAAGGATACGTGTGGGGGCTCGTCCCCCGGACCGTCCCCTCTCAGGATCAAGAGTGTCGATGGAAAAGCAGG
>JAKLHG010000822.1 GCA_022710255.1 Candidatus Hydrogenedentota bacterium | reverse complement strand
ACACCCCCCGCTCCCTGCTCGCTGCCGCTCAAATCCAGACCCCAGGCGAAATACGTGGACATCCCCGGGTCCCATCCGTCCAGCATCCCCAGCAGATTCCACCCGTCATACACGAAGCGCAAATCAGTCACCTTTGCCCAGGCCGAGCCATACCAGTTCGAGACGACTTTGCTGATCCGACGGCCCTGCGAGTCGTAAGCGAAGCTCAACGACATCCGCGCATTCTGCGGCACGCCGCTGACCGTCTCCATGCGCACCAAGCGGTTCTCCCTGTCCCAGGTGTTTGTCCAGACCCCGTCCGAGAGGAGATTCCCGTCGGCGTCGTGCCAGAACTGCTGTGTCCGCCTTGGCAGGAAGAGGTTGCCGCCCATTGCGTTTGTCTGCCCGGCCAGCACGGCCCGGGTGATCACCGGCTGCCAGGCGACGGCGGCCTCGTTCGTCACGGTCACTTCCTTCCAGAAATACTCGCCCTTGCGATCGGCAGCCTGGCCGTTGACCGTGACCGTGGCGCTGGCGTGAGCGATGCCGGTGATGTCGTTGCTCCCGGGCACGTCCCGGAACGTGATCTGGTTCAGCAGGTTGTTCGTGTAGGCGGCCGGACGGAGGTTCTGCCCGCTCCCATCGCCTCCGACCTTGGTCTGCCTGCGGTTGCCGATATCGTCAAAGGCATACTCGAATTGCTGCCCGGCCACGGGCGTGCCGTCGAGCCAGTAGCGCTTGCCCGA
>JAKLHG010000821.1 GCA_022710255.1 Candidatus Hydrogenedentota bacterium | reverse complement strand
TGGGGCCGCCGATTTTCATCGGCGGAAATGGAAACTGTCGGCGTTCTTTCGCGCGATTGGCATGAGCTTCAATGGGGCCGCCGATTTTCATCGGCGGAAATGTCCTGAACCCCCTGTCACCTAAGCGATATACAAAACTGCTTCAATGGGGCCGCCGATTTTCATCGGCGGAAATCGACTTGGTGCGGCAGGTGGTTGGCGAAGAAGGCGTAGCTTCAATGGGGCCGCCGATTTTCATCGGCGGAAATTTTTAGTACGTAACCCTTCTTTCTCCTGACCCCAGGGGCTTCAATGGGGCCGCCGATTTTCATCGGCGGAAATTTGTGGAGACGAGCGGACGTTACGATCTCGTTACTGCTTCAATGGGGCCGCCGATTTTCATCGGCGGAAATCTGCGGCGTAAAAGTTAAATCCTGATTTAGACTCCTGCTTCAATGGGGCCGCCGATTTTCATCGGCGGAAATACCCTGCGCGACTGGCTGGACGCGGGCGACCGGGCCGCTTCAATGGGGCCGCCGATTTTCATCGGCGGAAATCTACGAGGTGACAGACGTATTTTATACGCCCCATACCAGCTTCAATGGGGCCGCCGATTTTCATCGGCGGAAATGCATTGGTACACCCATCTCTTCAATCCAGCGCTTCAAGCTTCAATGGGGCCGCCGATTTTCATCGGCGGAAATAACAAAACGTTTGTGGCGCTTGGCTTTTCCATCGAGCTTCAAT
>JAKLHG010000820.1 GCA_022710255.1 Candidatus Hydrogenedentota bacterium | reverse complement strand
ATGGGCGCCCACAATGTCAATGGCGCCCACGCATGGCGTGCGTTCAACCTCTGAGACGACAGGGTCGAAGGAGTCCGGCGCGGCCGTCCCCGTGTGGTTTCCAATAAAGCGGAAAGCGGGACCCGGCCCGGCCATCACCATGCGCGCCCCGCCGCCCGCGCCGTCCAGATTCACGGGACCGCGCTCCTTGAGCGGGATGATGATGGTGTTCGTGATGCGGTAAATGCCTCTGGGAAAATAGACCTGTCCAGTCTGCGTTTCATCGACGGCACGTTGCAGTGCTTCCGTATCGTCGGCAACGCCGTCGCCCACCGCCCCGAAGTCGCGGGGGGTTACTGCCTTGGCCAGGGACGAAAAGAAAAAGGCAACTAAAACACCGGTAATAAAAGAGGTAATGCGGTCCGCATTCTGGAGTTTCCTTATTCGTTTACAGGGTGAAAAAAGGACTTTAAGGGCGCAAAGGACATCAAGGCGCGTTTTATTCCAGGACCTGACGCAACGCGTCTGATAAGCCTTGTAATTCGTCCCGGGTAAAGTTCAGCGTCACTTTGCTTCCCCCAGGATGGCGGCAGGTCAGGGTGAAGCCGTTTTCTTGTTTTTCCAGGCGCCAGGGTTCGTCCTTCGGCAGTTTCGCCTCGGGAACCATCCAGTACTCGGGATCGAACTCGGCTATCTGGACCAGGATACCGAAGGCGTCCCGAGGGTGAATAAACACTTCCTTCCAGGTGC
>JAKLHG010000082.1 GCA_022710255.1 Candidatus Hydrogenedentota bacterium | reverse complement strand
TGCAGGCAAGGAAATGCGCCCTGTTTTCAGGCACCCCGATGAAAGGCCACAGCGGCAGGGTATCCCCGTTCTCCACAAGATACAGCCCCTCAACCAGCGGGCCGTCTTCAGCGGAAAGTTCTAACCCTGTGAACACGGTGTTTGTGAGGCCGCCAAACTCGTAGGCCGGGAAAAAGTAACTGCCCGTTCCCTTCAAGCGGAGTTGGCACGGCTTCACAAACGCGTCATTCTCATTCAGCAGGGTAAAGGCAACCGTTCTGTCCGCTTGCTTAAAACGCACCGCCAGGTAGGCCGGCAGCAATTGTCCCCGGGAGGGAAAGGGGACATTAAGAAATTCGGACAGCGACTGTTCGGGTACCAGCCGGACCCTGTTTTCATGGCGCTCCGTCCTGCAGGGCAGGGGGCGCAATTGCACTCCGGCATATCTATCCAACAAGCGGCCCGCCTGTCCGTATTGATAGATGCGGAGGCCCGCCAGCGCGGCCGCGATGAGGCCGGCCAGTGCGGCAACGAAAAGAAACCCTTTCAGAAGGTTGCGGGCGCCTGCGGCAAGCCAGGGACCAACGGCGATTTCCTGCCGCCGGCGGCAAGCGCCGTAGGCGGACTGCCATACCCGGCTGCACAGGCTGCCGGTAAAAAAAAACGGGACAAAGGCCAGGTAAAACAAATGCCTGAATTCGGCGAGAAGACTGGGGTAGGCGGCAAAATAAAAAAACAGCACGGAAACCCAGAATGCGGCCCTGTAACTTTGTGCCGCAAGCGCCGCGACCGCCAGCACGGCGCATAGAGGACCATACCGCGAGAAGAATTCGTCAAGGGGCGCATGTATCTTGTCGAACAGCTCCAGGCGATGCCCGCCGCCGGAATAGGGCGCGAGTTTCAGCGTCTCCCGGATAAATCG
The DNA here is from genome assembly GCA_022710255.1 of Candidatus Hydrogenedentota bacterium. Taxonomy (GTDB): domain Bacteria; phylum Hydrogenedentota; class Hydrogenedentia; order Hydrogenedentales; family CAITNO01; genus JAAYBJ01. The sequence goes on along the minus strand of JAKLHG010000082.1, from coordinate 9,965 downwards.
GCTGCCCGGAATATGAAAGGTATGCTCCGTGGCCGCCAGGGCGCGGGCGGCAAAATCGGCGGGAAACGTCAGCACGGTCTCACGAAAAAGACTGCCGCCGGCATCCGCGTACTGCGGGCTGACATAGGATTCCGGGTATTCCCGGCCCGTGCGCAAGGCATACGCGCCCACGGAAGCAATGACCGGGGTGTCGAGGCCCAAAAATCCAAAATCGTAATCGGCGTTCCCGAACTGTATTTCCGCCTCCGCGCTTGATGTCAGCCCTTGCAGCAGGGTGTGGGCGATGATAAAATCACCCGATTCCTGTCTGCCCCTAAAAACAGGGGCGGCCGCCACCATAAATGCGGCCGCACAGGCCACTGCGGCGGCCACACGCCAGCGCCACCGATGGAAAGCATGCATCCTGACGCCAAACAGCAAGAGTACCATGGCGGGCGGCATGCAGATGAGCAGGTCCTGGCGAAACCCATAGCCCACACCGATAACGATTCCCAACGCCAGGGCCAGGAATATCTGTCGCCACGGGGCGCGCGCCTTTTTCAGGAGATATCCCATCAACAACAGTGCGGCCAGGAAAAACGGGACCTTCCCGTAATCGCGAAAATCAGGAAGGACAACAAGAAAGGCCGGCAAGGTCGCCACGTACACCGTTCCGAACAGGCTCAACAGGCGTCCCATCATCAGGCGTAGAAGCAGGTACAGGAACATCATGGCCGCCACGTGCATGACCACGCAGGCCAGGTGGATGGTCTGGACACTGATGCCGAACAGACGGAACATGCCGCCCATGAAGGCGATCAGGTAGTAATGAAAATAGAAGTGAAAGTTTCTGCCGAAAGGTTTTTCGCAGGCCTCCGGGTAGGCGCTGCGCGGGATCGCCGCTAGTTTGCGTTCCATAAAGGCGTCAAGTTCGGGGAATTCCTGTTCCTCGCAATCCGTGTGTCCCAGGCCGAGCCCCGCGGCAAACAAGGCGGACGGGCGCAGTCCGAACAAATGACTTTGGGAAGACAGGCTGAGTTCCTCCCCGTAAATACGCACGGCCTCCCAGCCGCTCCAGCCGGAAACGCCGGCAACAAGAAGCAGCATCAGCAGGTCTGGAAAAAAACGCCTGATTGCCGTCATCATGCGGAAACCGCCTTTAACCAATAGGAATAAATGGCTTCCTTTGTCTGAATCCGATTAGCACCCAACACGGACACTCCCCGCAGTCCAAACAACAATTGAATAGACATAGTAGAAAAGGACATCCTCCTGCGAAGCCAAATTACATCATGGTTTTTTATTAACGGCGGGGAATCTTCATTACGCCGGCACATCTTTACAAAGATTCAGTCACCGAGATTTCCCGGGTAACGGTGAGCGGTGTTCCCGCGTTTGTGGTATTCGCGCTGGTATAGGTCACGGTGTAAGGCGCATTTTCCGTGCTCAACGCCTCCGTAAACGGTACAACGACCTCATTTTTATCTGTAAGCACTTCGCTCACCATGGCCAGGGGGGTATTGAGCGCATCATCGTCCCAGGCATAAGCGCCCGCAGCCGGAATGAAATTATGGGAGTACACTTCAGGACGCACCGCCTCCCAGGTCGTACCGGTTTCAACGCTCATGGGACTCGCACCATAGAGCCCGATACCAGCAACGTTCGTCTCGGTAATCTCGCAGACAACCACAAACCTTCCGGAAGAACCCAGATTACCGCTGGTGTCCTGGATATACCATGCCGACACATAAGCGCCCGGTGCATTGAGCCAGGTATGCTCATCCAGGCCAACGATATTCAACGCCAGACCGTATAGTTCTCCCGGCCAAACGGGATTCTCATAACCGGGATACACTCGGCTGATATCCTCTGTGCGCCCTTCTATTGGCAAGAATCCCTCGCACAGATCATATACTTCCAGTAATTCGATGCCAAAAGCGGCCTTGACCTCGTCCCAATGGGTGTAAGTTGCACAGCCAGCCAAATAAACGGGAACACCCGACTCAGGCTCTATATAGGAAGGGTTCTCCTGTACGGTCGCTTGCGGCGGCAGCGTGTCATACACATCCACCATGCGGACTTCCTCCAAGACGCCCGGTTCTTCCGTACCCGGCTGCTCATAGGCGTAACGATAGGTGGCGCGATACGGCGCATTGGCCGCCAGAAGGGTCTCGTTCACCGGGTCTATCGGCACCCAATCGACCCCGGACTGATATTCAACCGCAGCGGCATAAATCGGGCCCGCAGCTAAGGCGCCTCCTCCATACACGCCTGCACCGGGATCCATCCACAGCATACCACACTCTCCGACATCCGGGTTGGCCCCAAAAAGCGTCATCGTATCCGGTTCGACACCCAACGATATCGTCAATTCCACCGGGGTCTCGCATTCAAACGTTCCGGGGGCGGGCATTTGGCCTATAACCACCCCGGCAGGAGCGGCATCCCAGGTTTCTATGCGTGTTATATTCATGAAGCCCGCCGCTTCAAGCGCGGCCAGGGAATTCCCCTCGGATTGGCCTAAGACGCCGGGCAGTAAACACGCCCCCTCGGACAAGGTTATAGTGATGGCGGAGCCACAGGGAACAGGTTCCCCTGAAAATGGAGATTGGGCAATAACTGTGCCTTCCGGTTGTACCGATGGCGCCGTACCTACTGAACCCAGGGTGTATCCCGTCGTCTCAATAGCGGCTTCGGCTTCCTGCAGGGTCATTCCGGAGAGATTGGGCACAAAACACGGCCCCAGGGAAGCGAAAAGCAGCACCACCGAACCGCAGGGCACTTCCGCACCACCTGCAGGCATTTGTGAAATGACCGTTCCCGCAGGTAAATCGTTGTGTTCCTCGGTTATCTCCGGGACCAAGCTGACAGCGTCAAGCATTGCCACGGCTTCCGCCACGGGAAGGGCATACCCACCCACGAAAGGCACAAGCGTATTGTCGAGCACCTCCACGTAACGCATGTATTCCGCAGCCTCATAGACCCCCATATTGCCAGCAGCATCGGTCACCCTATAATCAAGCCGGTACAAGCCCGGGGACTGTGTGAATTCCTCCAGGTCCAGGATGATGTCATTACCGTATTCGTCCTGTTGTACCTGGAAATACTCGTTGAGCAACATTACCGTTACAACGACATCCTCCCAATAATCCACGGGACCATCCAGGCCGCAGGTATCCAAGGCCGTACCCGAATCTATATGGGCCCAATCCGCATGGCAGCTGATTTCATGGACATGATAATAAACCGGCCAAAATTCCCAGTGAACTACAAAGTCCCGATAGCCGAATTCAAATAAGCCGAAGGTTTGAATCAGCGCGGGTGCAATAACCGGGGGCTGGGCATCCTCGACCGTGACCGTACGCGTAACCGTGATAGGGCCGCCGGCGGCTGGATGAGCGCTGTAGGTGATGAGATATACGGAACCAAGCGCCTCCAAAGAAGGGACGATTCCGTCAATGGGCACGCCATCCAAAGTGATGGCAGTATCCAAGGCTAACGGGGTTCCATCGGCATCCTGCGCGACCGCGCCCGGATCCACGAAGGCCGACCCGCATTCAACCGTGGTAATCTCGGGACTATTGAGCTGAATCTGTGCTTCTGATTCCCCTTCCCCGGGAAAGGAAGGCGTCCAGCATAAGGGAACCGCCAAAGAGGGGTCATAACTATAAAACTCACCCACCTGCCACAAATACGCTGCGCGTATGGCGTAGGCCATGGGATTCGTTCCCTGCTGCCAGCCCGTAAGATAGGAAATGGCTTCACTCATCATCAGGCGCCAGTTGGTATCCGCGTCCGCTGGATGCGTAAAAGAAACTTCCCCTTCCGCATCAGGGGCGGCGGCGGATACCACCGTGGCGATTGTAATTACTGCCAAAGACACGAGCAGAACAAAAGGAGTGCGCCCGCAGAATGGGGGATTGCAGGACAATGCCTTCCGACCTAGGGTAGAAATGCTGAATGCAAGGCTCATTTTAAAACCTCCATGTTGTCTGTATGTAACGCAATCCTGGCGCACAGGAACTGTCGCCTGCATGCAGTATTGTGCCTACAGAGACAACAATTCCACCGCACACTATCATACCAGAGAATAGAAGCATTTGTACCTGCCGGTTTTACAGTAAGCCCTGCACGGTGAAAGTGAAATCAGGACGGGATATGTTCCCGGGGCTTGCCAACAAAACCGAAACGGGCGCAACCTGTTCAGGTTGCGCCCGAATACTCTTAAAAACGTTATCTTTGATTACACCACATAGGTGCTGGCGGCCGTATCACCACCGCGGCCGGTCCAGTTGGTATGGAAAAATTCGCCGCGAGGCTTGTCCACACGCTCGTAGGTGTGGGCGCCGAAATAATCGCGCTGGGCCTGCAGCAGATTCGCCGGCAGCCGATCGCTGCGGTAGCCGTCGAAGAAATTCAGCGCCGTTGCCAGGGCGGGCGTGGGAATACCCATCTCCACGGCTTTCATGATGACACGCCGCCAGGCATCCTGATTTTTCTGCACGATATCGGCAAAAAACGGGTCAAGCAGCAAGTTTTCCAATTTCGGGTTACGATCGAAGGCTTCCTTGATTTTGCCCAAAAACACGGAACGAATGATACAGCCGCCGCGCCACATGAGGGCGATACCACCGTAGTTCAGGTTCCAGCCGTACGTGGCCGCAGCCGCACGCATGAGCTGATACCCCTGGGCATAGGAGATAATCTTCGAGGCGTAGAGGGCCTGCCGCAGATCTTCCACAAAGGCTTTCCTGTTGCCGGTAAAGGGGCTGACATGCCCTTGCAGCACTTTGGACGCCTGAACGCGCTCTTCCTTGATGGCGGACAGGCACCGCGCGAACACGGCTTCCCCGATGAGCGTCAGAGGCTGGCCTTCATCCAGGGCCGCCACCACCGTCCACTTTCCGGTACCCTTCTGGCCGGCCGTATCCAGAATCAAGTCCACAACATCATGGCCGTCCTCGTCCTGGTATCCCAGGATATCCCGGGTAATTTCAATAAGGTAGGAATCCAGCTCGCCCTTGTTCCATTCGGTAAAGACTTCATGCATCTCGGCGTTGGTCAGGCCCAGGCCCGCCTTCATCAGGTGATAGGTCTCGCAGATCATCTGCATGTCGCCATATTCAATACCGTTATGCACCATCTTGACAAAATGACCCGCGCCGCCTTCGCCGACCCAGTCGCAGCAGGCCTCGCCGGTCTCGGTATGCGCGCAAATCTTCTGGAAGATGTCCTTAACCTCCGACCACGCGCTCGGCGTACCGCCGGGCATCATGGACGGTCCGAGCAGGGCACCCTCTTCGCCGCCCGACACACCCGTGCCGATATAACGAAATCCCTTGCTCTCGACATACTGGGCGCGGCGGATGGTATCCGGGAAATGGCTGTTGCCGCCATCTATGATGATATCGCCCGATTCCAGGTGGGGTAATAATTGTTCAATAAAGTCGTCCACCGCACTGCCCGCCTTCACCAGCAGCATCACCTTGCGCGGACGCTTGAGACTGGCAACCAGTGCCTCAATACTGTGGCATCCGGTAAAGTTTTTACCTTTGCCCCGTCCATTGATGAACTTGTCCACCTTCTCCACGGTGCGGTTATAGACCGCCACGTGGAAACCTTTGCTTTCCATGTTCAACACCAGGTTCTCGCCCATGACAGCGAGGCCGATCAGCCCGATATCCATTTGTGTCATATTTTATTCTCCTATCAGGTTATGTGGCGGTAATCGCCATAATTATAAAACTTTTTTGAACCCCCCTGAAAATGTCGCCCCTCAGTAAGATGATACCAAAGTCAGGATTGAAAAAACGAATATCGGATTTTTGCTGCAAGCATTCAGCTTGATGTTTTCCGCTCCACATCGTATTATAAAGAACAGAGTTTCAGGGAAGTTTTGGCCAACCGAAAGGAGATTAACGACATAATGGCTTACCGTCTTGGTAACTATATAGTTTCCGGTTCGCTTGACAACCGCAGGCGTAACCGCACTGTCGGTACCCTCTCCTTGTGGGCTTCGGACGGTCCCGGGCCGGGGGCAGTGCGTTTTGAATTGACGGGGGATTGCAACCCCGATTTTCGCGGGAAGAAAATCAGATTCTGGTGCAGACAGGACCCCTGGAAATGTACGCCGGTGGATCCCGTTTTGTTCAGCAAATTTCAATGGCTTCAGATTGGCGCCACGGGCACCATGACCGCATCCGGATGGGTCCGTTCCATGCCGTGCGACGTCGGGGAATACTTGCGCCGCAAGGAATTGGGCGAGCCGCCTCCCACACCCTGGGTGCGCCGTTTGTACCTGGAATGGTACGGACAAAACGGCCGCGTTGTGGTGGAGATGGCGGACCCGCTGGTAGAGCAACGTCCGGATAAGGATGAGGTTGACGGACGGCGCCTGGCACCGGATGAAATATGGGTACCCCTGCCCAACCTGGCGGTCATGCCCGATGCCGCGCTGCGTAACGGGCCTCCCGCCGGACTTGGCATCACCCGCATCAGCCGTGATGAAGGCGCCGCCCATATCGAGCATTGGTCCAAAGTTGCCGGAAAATCCCCTGAGTGGGATGAGGAAGACTGTTGTGAAACCATGGAGAACGGTTTCGAAGATAATGACGCAATCAACTGGCGGGAGGAATCTGAAACGGGCTGGGAAGAGGAATACGAAGAAGACCCTTGTGTGGAAGAAATGGAACGCATGGATGCATGCCTTGAAGAAACAGGAACGCCGCTTTGTGATCTGTTAAAGGATATGGGCAAACCGCCCGCCGCAGATACCCTGGACGACGGGGCGGTTGAGGCTCAACTGAAATCCATTATCGGACAACTTGCCTTGTTTAACATTGCCTTCGATATTTGCGAACATTTTACCCCGCGTGAGGCCTATCGTATCCTGACGGAAAAAATATTACCGAACGAATGCGGACACCCGACATTGGCCGGAACGGGTTGGATTACCCATTTCGCCACCCATGAGTTTTGTAGGGAGTGTGATGTGGGCTTGGAAGACGATGGTCGCGATGAGCAGGACACGACTACCGGCGGCTCCCAGGACGATGTCCCCTTCTGACCAGAGCCGTTTTCTCATAAAGCCCTTTCCCGCGAGGATGCCCTGTAGTAGAAAAGTACATTTTGCTGTATGATGTTCTCCTTTCGCTTTACCATGAAAAGATATACGGCGGGGTGATGGCACATAGTCGTGATCATGCCAGCCCTGCCTGTTACATTCCACCCTCAAACTATGGGATTGCTTGACGCCGTGTTGCGAATCAAAAAGGAGGTCGACATGATTCTTAAGCGTGCTGGATTACTTTATTTCCTGTGTATTATGGCCGCTTCCGGGTCGGTGTATGCGGAAGAATTGTGGCGCATTGGCGCCCTGAATAACGATTACGGAGAATTCGCACTGGCGGGGAACTATGAAGGCTTCCTGTCCTCATTCCCGCAGGGGGTACAGTATGATGTCGGCACAAGCACCTCGGACCGGGACTGGCCCTTTATTCATCCTGGTCCGTCCGATGCATGGGCGGGAGGCAAAGCCCATATATTCGTGATAAAATTTGACCTGCAGGCGGTTCCCGTTACGGCATGCCGGTTGCTTCTTGCGTTTGTATCCATACACGGCGGAGGTCCACCGGCAATCTCGGTGACAGTGAATGGCCACGCCCTGGACGCGGCCCAGCTGCCAAACGGCGGCGGTGACGAGGCGTTGCGCAATCCCGGCGCTGGAAAGCCCCATCGCCGGGCGTTCATGTTCTCTTCGGCCTGGCTGGTAACGGGCGCGAACCGGATTGAAATAGCGACGATTTCGGGTTCTTGGCTGCTTTACGATGCCATAAAACTGGAGGACGGGGTTCCCAATACGCCGGACATCAAACAAATTGAGGCAGTGTCCACGCCACTCTTCAAGTCAGTGGACGGTGTACTGCGCCAGGCCGTGCGCGTAAGCGTGGACAACGACGGCATGGCCGGACCGGGAACGCTGAGGCTTGAGGGTGAGGGCAGCGTGGAGCAGGGGGTCGAGGTGCGTCAGGGTAAGGCATCGGTAATGCTGCTGGTCCCCCCGTTCATAAAAGAAGAGCGCCTATCGGTAACACTCAACTCGGGGGACAGGACCTTGAGCGCAGAATTTGACGCCCGGCCGGAACGGCAGTGGACGTTGTATGTGGCGGCATCGGCGCACACGGACATCGGCTATACGGACCTGCAGGAAAAGTGCATGGCCCTGCACGTGGACAATACCATTGCGGGGCTGGACGCCGCGGCGGCAAACCCGGAGTTCAAATGGAACCTGGAGGTGTTTGCCCATTATGACTGGTTCAAGGAGTTGAAACCAGAGCGGCTGGCCGACCTGGACAGGCAAATCCAGTCGGGGCGCGTCGGCCTGACCGGCCTGTACCTGAACATGCTGACCGGCTTGTGCAGCGGCGCGGAAATGATGCGGGTTCTGGCGCCCGCACAACGGCGCGGACGCGAACTGGGCGTCCCGGTGACCATGGCCTCCCTGAATGATGTGCCCACGTCGGTGGGTACGCTGCCCATGTTCCTGCGCCACGCAGGAGTGCGGTATTTTGCGGAGGCCATCAACGAAGACCGCGGCCCCGTATTCATGCACTGCGATCCGCAGATGATTCAATCCCCCTTTTGGTGGGAAGCGCCCGACGGTTCCCGCGTGATGGCAATTTTTACCCGTACCTATTTCCAGGTGTGGCAAATCAAACTGCACGAAAGCGTGGCGGCGGTGGAGAATACGCTGCCCGGGTTCCTCGACAGAGTTGTGCGGGAGGACTATCCGGGCAATGCCATTTTCATTAACGGCGCTTTCCTGGACAACTGCGCCATGACGCCCAACTATGCCAAAGTGGCGGCGGAATGGAACCAAACCTGGGACTATCCGAAATTCGTGCTGGCCACCGCGGATGAATATTTCCGGTATACCGAAGAAAAGTTCGGCGCCGAACTGCCGGTTTACCGGGGCGATATGGGGGTCTTTTGGGAAGACGGCGCGGCCTCCTCGGCTGCGGAAACGGCCATGGTGCGCTGGGCAAAGAATCTGGTGGCGACAGCGGAAAAATGGGAGGCCCTGTCGGGCCTGCGCGGCTTGGGACTTGCCACGCCCGGTGGTTGCTCGGAGATATGGAAAAACATTCTTTATTATGATGAACACACCTGGGGCTCGGCTGTAAGCATCAGCGATCCGAATAATCCCCAGAGCACGGGGCAATGGACGCGCAAGGCCGCCTTCGCCCTAAAAGCGCTCGACGGCGGCCACGCCGCGGAACGGGACACCGGGCTTGCGGCCTTCCGTAAACTGGCTGAGATATCCACAGAAGAAAGTAGTAGCAGGGTCACCGTGTCCAACCCGCTTTCCTGGGAACGCGATGTGCCGGTATTGCTGCCCGCGGACAGGACAGGAGACACGGTGATGGACAAGGCAAGCGGCAAGACCGTATCCGCACAACGCGCTTCGGATGGCAGTCTGTTTTTCATTGCAGAAAAAGTGCCCGCCATGGGGTGGCGTGTTTTTGAAGTGACTTCCGCCGGGAACGACCCGGGCGCGTCCCTGCTGACTGCGGGCGCGGACCCTTATACGTGGACAACGGCACGGTTCCAGATTCATATTCATGAAAATACCGGTGGGCTGGACCGCATTACCGACTTGAAAACCGGAAGGGAATGGGTAGATGCAACTTCCGGGTATCACATGAATGAGTTCCTGCATGTGTCCGGCGGGAACGGCACGTCCATGATTCATCCCGGCCATCCGGCCGCGACAGATCTGCGAATCAGCACGCCGGAGACAGCCAACGTGACCCTTGAGGAAAACGGGCCTGCCCGGGCGATACTGCACATTGAAAGCCGGGGAGGGGCGTCTCCCGTGGACACGGACCTGGTGTTCTACCCGGACGGCACCCTGGATTTCGTGAATGTCATTCGCAAGGTGGAGACACTGGAGAAAGAGGGGGGATATTTCGTGTATCCCTTCGGAC
>JAKLHG010000819.1 GCA_022710255.1 Candidatus Hydrogenedentota bacterium | reverse complement strand
ACAACTTTAAATGACCACGGGTTCATCTGTCTATCCAGAGTTATACGAATACGATAGAACACATTTAAGCCTTCCTCGATTATGGTACCTTTTTTATAAAGTGCGCGCATAATGACCGCTGGGGTGTAGCATGCCTGGCAGGCCTTCGGCTTTGATTATTGAAGTCCTCCAGTCCGTTTTGGCTAAATGGTAGTGGTAAGCATGTCCGTGTCGTTGTGTATTGTCAATGCAAGAATCCCGGAACTCCCCGCATTTAAAACGTTCAGGGAGTCAATCCGCAAAAGAGGATGTGGCATGAAAAGCAAGACTGTTTCAAACTGGCGGGTGATGTGTTTACTCATGGCAACGGCTGTTCTGGCCGGCAACGGCATTTCCGCAGAGGGCGCAACTGAATCGCCTGCGCTTTACAACGGGATTGCGGTTCCGGAGGCCTGGCCGCCGCCGGACCGCCCCCTGTCGCGGGAACCGATGCAGGTACCCTATCTCGAGGCGCCGCCTGCCCTGATACCCATAGATGTGGGGCGGCAACTTTTTGTGGACGACTTTCTCATTGAAGAAACCAGCCTGAACCGTGTTTTCCATGGCGCCACGTACTATTCTCAAAACCCGGTGCTTCTCCCGGACCAACCCTGGGAGATGAATACGGCATCGGCGGACCATCCCGCCCCTACGGCTATGCCCTTCAGCGACGGCGTATGGTTCGATCCGCAGGACAAGTTGTTCAAGATGTGGTA
>JAKLHG010000818.1 GCA_022710255.1 Candidatus Hydrogenedentota bacterium | reverse complement strand
GAGACCGAGGGCGCAGAAGTATTCCGTGGGGTTGGTGACGATGGCCGCCGGACCGACGCGCAGGGCCATGACCTCCACCGGCACCGTCGGCGAGGCGTCCTTCATGGCGCGGACAAGGGCGGCCTCCTTCAGGTACAGCGCGTCCACCCCGGAGCCGAGCCCGGTGGCGGGGGCCTCGCGGGCGACAAGGGCGGCGTCATTCTCGGCGAGGTCGCGGATGGGCAGGGCGAGGGCCTCGGTGAGGACGGCGACGGGGGCGTCGGGGGCAAACTCGGCCCCGGCGACCAGCTTCACCACCTCGCCCGCGACGGCCAGGCCGATCTGGCGGGCGCGGTTCTCGCCCCATTCGGGCGTGCGGGGGGAGCGGTTGTCCACCTGGGTGACGTCGCCGCAGGCGCCGTTGAGGAAGACCACGCCGATGTCGCGGCCGAAGGCGCCGCGGACGCCCTGGCGCAGGAAGAACGGCCAGTCGGCGGAGAACTTCTTGCCGCCCATGACGGTGCCGTGCATGGCGTGGTTGACCACGCAGCCGAGGAGCTCGCCGTCGAGGGTTTCGGCGGCCAGCACGCCGACCGCCGGGTCCACGGGCCCGGCGGGGCGGTCAATGTCGGGGTTCATCTTGCCGGGGTGGGTGCGCAGGGAGCCGTCGCGCATGAAGAAGCGGCGGTTGAACCCCGTGCCGCGGGCCTCGCCCGAGAGGGCGGCGAGGCGGGCGTCCACCTTCGCGGCGTGGGC
>JAKLHG010000817.1 GCA_022710255.1 Candidatus Hydrogenedentota bacterium | reverse complement strand
TGAGCGTGGCCGTTTCGGACGATGATTACCGTCAGAGGCAGAGCGAGCTCTCCACGTACGACGTGGTCAACATGCAGTACACCTCCGGGACGACCGGATTCCCAAAAGGTGTCATGCTCACCCATTTCAATCTGACGAACAACGGTTACTGGGTCGGGGTCAACGAGAACTTCACCACCGCTGACCGGGTCTGCATTCCCGTTCCGCTCTTTCACTGCTTCGGCTGCGTGCTGGCGGTCATGGCCTGCCTTAACCACGGGGCGACCATGGTCATCCTGGAACGTTACGATCCGATCAACGTGATGATGTCCATCGAGAAGGAGCGATGCACCGCCCTGTACGGCGTGCCGACCATGTTCATCGGCATCCTGGACCACAAGCTGTTCGACAAGTTCGATTTCTCCACCCTGCGCACGGGCATCATGGCCGGATCGCCCTGTCCGGTGAAGACCATGGAGGAGTGCGTGGAACGCATGAACATGCGGGAGGTCACCATAGTCTTCGGCCTGACGGAATCGAGCCCCGCCATGACCCAGACACGCTACGACGAACCCAGCCTGGAGAAGAAGTGCTCCACGGTCGGAAAGGCCTTCCCGGGCATCGAGGTGGCGATCATAGATCCGGAGACCGGGGAGCACCTTGGCCCGGGCAAGCACGGCGAGCTGTGCTGCCGCGGTCACAACGTCATGAAAGGTTACTACAAGATGCCCGAGGAGACGGCGAAAGCGATAGACAA
>JAKLHG010000816.1 GCA_022710255.1 Candidatus Hydrogenedentota bacterium | reverse complement strand
CGCTCGAAGCGGTCGTGGAACTCATTGATGGGTATCGAAAACGCTGGCTAATCGAAATTTTCTTCCGCATTTGGAAATCGGGCTGCCGGGTGGAAGCGCTGCAACTGGGGACCCTGGAGCGCTTGGAGCGGGCCTTGGTGATTTACCTGATCATCGCCTGGCGCATCCTGCATCTGGTCACCTGGGGCCGGGACTGCCCGAATCTGCCCTGCGACGTGGTGTTCGATCCCGAGGAATGGCAGGCGGCCTGGATCGTCGCGCACCGGACCCAACCGCCGGAAACCCCGCCCCCCTTGGGCCAGATGGTACGGCTGATCGCCCGCTTTGGGGGCTTTCTGGGGCGCAAACACGACGGTCAGCCCGGTCCCAAAGCCCTCTGGGAAGGCATGCAGAAGGTCAGAGCGTTTGCCCTCGCGTTGGAGGCCGGCCGTGCCGTGTATGCCGGTGACGGATAAGTTGTGGGTAATCGGGTGGGCTACGCGCTACGCGCTCCCGACCGATTACGGACAATTACAGTCGTCGTAGTAACTCGCTGTGTTTGTAGTCGTCCAAGAGGCAGATCCGCCGCTCCCCGGACCGACACCTACGAAAACCCCATTGAAGCCTTTGTCATCAAAAGACACTGTAAGAGACACCAATGTGAAGGGGATATTCAAATCAATATTAAAAGTCTTGCCCTCAAGCTCGCGGACAGCAAAGCCCGCTCCTATACTTGCTCCGACGTTATAGCCTGCGGCTG
>JAKLHG010000815.1 GCA_022710255.1 Candidatus Hydrogenedentota bacterium | reverse complement strand
CTCCGCGTCCGCCTCGATGGTGAAAGCGAGCACCAGCATCGCCCATAGAGTCCGTTCCATGGCTGCCTCCTCTTCCAAACGGCGCGCGGGCGCCGGCAACACTGTACCGGCAGCCCGGATGTTTTTCAAGGCAGCCCTGGTTTGTCACCGGGGCGGTTTTGGATTATAATCCGTTATTCGCACGGTCATCCTCGCCATCCCGGAGAACTCGATTGGAAAATTCCCAGGAACTGGGGCAGGCCCCGGTCGGAAAACTGCTCTGGAAATATTTCGTCCCCGCCATCATCGGCGTGATGGCCAATACCCTGTACAACCTGGTCGACCGCGTCTACATCGGGCAGGGCGTCGGGGCGCTGGCCCTCTCGGGACTGACCGTCACCTTCCCCATCATGATCATCGCCATGGCCTTCGGCATGCTGGTGGGCATGGGCTCGGCCGCGCTGGTGTCCATCCGCCTGGGCGAGGAAAAGCGGGGCGAAGCGGAGAAGATCCTGGGCCACGCCTTCGTGCTGCTGGCCGGCATCTCCCTGGCCGTGAGCGGCCTGGGGCTGCTGCTGCGCGATCCCGTGCTGAGGATGTTCGGCGCCGGGGCGCAGACCCTGGGCTACGCCCGAGAGTACATCACCATCATCCTGCTGGGCAACGTGTTCCAGGGCGTGGGCTTCGGCCTGAACAACCTGATCCGCGCCGAGGGCCATGCCCGCGTCGCCATGACCACCATGATCCTGGGCGCCGCGATGAACATCGTCCTC
>JAKLHG010000814.1 GCA_022710255.1 Candidatus Hydrogenedentota bacterium | reverse complement strand
AGTTTATGGACGGCGCCAAGGGAAGGCCGTTCCTGCTTTATCTCTCTCATCACGCCGTCCACGTCCCCTTGCAGGCAAAGCCCGAGTTGGTCGCCAAGTATGAATCGAAGGCCGCCCGGTCGCCGTCGTCCGCCGACGCGGAGTTCCTGCCGGAAGGCAAGAGGAAGACCCGGCAGATTCAAAACCAGCCGGTCTATGCGGCCATGGTGCAGGGCCTGGATGAGAGTGTCGGACGCGTGATGCAGAAACTTGCCCAGTTGGGCATCGAAGAAAACACGGTCGTCGTCTTTACCTCAGACAACGGCGGGGTCTCGACCTCGGAAGGATTCCCGACGTCCAATGCCCCGCTTCGCGCGGGCAAGGGCTGGCTCTACGAAGGCGGGGTGCGCGAGCCCGTTCTCATCCGCTGGCCGGGCGTTACCAGGCCGGGCAGCGTATGCCAGGCGCCGATAACCAGCACCGATTACTACCCCACCTTCCTGGAAATGGCGGGGCTGCCGCTGCGACCCCAGCAGCACGCGGATGGCGCAAGCCTCGTGCCGCTCCTCAAAGGCGGCACGCGCCCCGAGCGCCCGCTCTTTTGGCATTACCCGCATTACAGCAACCAGGGCGGCGGTCCCGGCAGCGCTGTGCGTTTGGGGGATTTCAAGCTGATCGAGTGGTTTGAAGACAGCCGCGTCGAGCTGTTTAACCTGCGCGAGGATCTGAGCGAACGGCATGACCTGGCGGCGCAGATGCCCGAGAAGACGGTCGCG
>JAKLHG010000813.1 GCA_022710255.1 Candidatus Hydrogenedentota bacterium | reverse complement strand
GGCCGCCGCGCCGCCGGCCGCCGCGCAGCGCGCCAGCACGCGGTCCACCGCCTCGTCCCCCGGGTTGCCGAGCGCCTTGATGTCGACCAGCAACCGCTGGATGTCGTCCCAGCGGCCCGGGCCGTCCTGTTCGGCCAGGCACATCTCCTCAAAGCCCACATCGAGATAGGTCGGCGTGAAATGCATCTTGCCCACCGCCCGGGTCTTGTATCCCCCGTCCCGCAAAAGTCGTGGAAAGGTGGGGGTATCCGGGGCGAGCGTGCAATGGTTGTTCCAGCCAAGGTGCTCATGCACATACCGACCGCTGAGCAGCGAATAGCGCGATGGCGTACAGACGGGATAAGGACAGAAACTGTTCTCAAAGCGCATGCCCTCCTCCGCCAGCGCGTCCAGGTGCGGTGTGCGGATGTCCGGGTTGCCGTAGGCGCCGAGACAGTCCATGCGGTGCTGGTCGCCGTGGATGAGCAGCATATTCGGTTTTTCGGGTGGCGAAGAAACAGCGGGAGAAGGTTTCGGCTGCGCTTCGGGATACGCGGATGCCGCGACGGAAAGCAGCGCACCCGTCTTCACAAAATCACGCCGTGAGAGCCGCATGGTTCTTCCTTTCTTATCGCAGATGAAGCAACGGACACCATGGAGTATAATGGGATGATAGACGGGATTTCATATTCTGTCGTAAAGTGACAGTGCCATAGCCGTGCCGCAAGCATGGCCACACCGTCGTTGCGAGCGAAGCACCCCGACGCGGCGGCGTTT
>JAKLHG010000812.1 GCA_022710255.1 Candidatus Hydrogenedentota bacterium | reverse complement strand
GCGCCGTATAGGTCCTGTAGGCAGGAGAAGCGTCCTTTGTGTCATTTAAGTCCTTTACGTCCTTTGGGTCCTTGGGGTTCTTTTTGTCCCTTGTGCAAGAATATAGTAGGGCAGGGGACAGGAATCCTTTTGTGTCCTTTACGTCTTTTGTGTCCTTCATGTCCTTCTATTTTTTATCAGCCCTACGCCTGCCCCAAGAATCCAACGTGGGCGTTACCCGCAACCCAACAAAAACACTTGAGCAAAAATGGGACTGCCTCCGGCGCGCGAAAAACCATGTGCGTTGCAGGTACTCTTGAGCCGCGCCGGTGGCTGTCCCAATTTTTTGCGGCCCTATTGAACAAGACCGAAAAAAGCGGGACAGTTCCCGCCGCTTGGGCATGCGCGGTCCCAAAGGCTGCGCCTTAATGCATAGCAACTAACAATCCCACATAATTTGTGGCGGGAACAGTCCCATTTTTTCTCTGCCCCCTACTCCCTGTCCCCTGTCCCCTGCCTCCTGACCCCGCGCCCGAAAATTTTCTTGACTTTACCTTCCCCCCCGTGTATCATATATACAGAGACGAGATCCGTCTTTTTGGAATATTTGGTTGATTTCAGGCAAGTTAAGTGTCTACGGAAGGTAAAAGTAGGTATTATTCAGGTATGAGGCAGAGATTGTGCACTAAAAGGATTCCCCCTGTATGCGGTGACGGCAACGTCGGCGTTGGAGAGACAGGGGCTTTTTTTTAGGGTACCGTCACAACAACAAAGGAATGT
>JAKLHG010000811.1 GCA_022710255.1 Candidatus Hydrogenedentota bacterium | reverse complement strand
ATGGCCTTCAATTTCGAGTTCCCGGCCCTGAAACCGGCAGTGTTTCCCCTTTTTGGCGAACTTGAGGCCGTGACGCCAGCTTCTGACGCGCTGTAGGAGTGAACTCATTTCAGGTTTCCTTCATTAGATTGATGTAGTGTTCCATTATTGCGAAGTAGAACTTCGCGAACTATTGCGTTCCCACGTTCAACTTGGGAACGAGTTGTACCGGCCAATTGCCCGGCTGGGCTCGTTACGAAATTGTATTTCGTAACGCAGTTGCAAGCGAAGTTGCACTTCGCACCTTTGTGATGTGTACGTTGATTCGGAGTCCATACCCTGGCGTTCGCGAAATAGAATTTCGCGCCCAAGTGCGTTCCCAAGTGCAACTTGGGAACGAGCGAAAAGCATTCCGTCATTGCGAGGTACGAAGTAATCTCATCACAAAAAGGACTTGCTGTAAACCAGATTGCTTCGTGCCTCGCGATGACGAAAAATAACTTTCGGCTACTACCTACTTGTATTGCTCCCATGTTCGAAAATCGTGTCAACGTTTCTTCCCAAATAAACCCCGACCCCGGGTTGTTCTGCTAGCAATGACATGTGGTTGGGTTTTGGGCAACGCCCGCGTTGAATTACAATTTTTCCAAACATAAACATTGTTTTGGAGCCCGCATGGTTATTCCAGTTCTTCCTGGATGATATACAGGGGTTTTTTCTGAGCTTCGATATAGATGCGGCCGACGTATTCGCACATGAGACCGGTGACCATAAGTTGCATGCCGC
>JAKLHG010000810.1 GCA_022710255.1 Candidatus Hydrogenedentota bacterium | reverse complement strand
TATGCGGCATGGGGTCAGTCGTTTCCCTCGATCAAACGCTTCTCACGCTCGATCTCGGCAATCAACTCCTCTTCGGTCGGCAATACACGTTGATATTTGGAGGCAAAAAGTTGCTGGCTCTCCTGTATGACCGAGTATTTGACGACGGTTTCATCCTTGTTGTCGCACAGGATGATGCCAATGGTGGGGTTGTCATCTTCGCCACGTTTGAGGTCGTCGAACATGCGCACATACATGTCCATCTGACCAATGTCCTGATGGCTCAGCTTGCCGGTCTTCAGGTCGATGATGACAAAGCACTTGAGCAGGTAGTTGTAAAAAACCAGGTCAATATAGAAATGGCTGGCCTCGGTGCTAATGCGCATTTGCCGGGCAACGAACGAGAAGCCCTTGCCCAGTTCCAGCAGGAATTTCTGCAATTCATCGATGATCGCCTGTTCCAGGCGACTTTCTTTGAGTTGTCCGACTTCAGGTAGTTGCAGGAACTCCAGCACGTAGGGGTCCTTGATGAATTCCAGCTGGGGAGATACGCCTTGTGATGCGGCTGGGTTGATCTGCGTTGAAAGGAGGCGCTCAAAGCTCTGGCTCTTGATGTTGCGTTCCAGTTGGCGCACAGTCCAATTCTGCTCCCTGGCCTCGCGGCAGTAGTAGTCAATGGCCTGCAGCGAATCTACGCGCATGATCAGGCGTAGATGGCTCCAGCTCAAATCTCTACACGCTGTGTAGAGAATCGCCTGTTCGGGGAAGGTCAAGTAGAACTGGCGGCAGTTGTACAGATT